>CAIZKT010000076.1:0-4227 GCA_903933565.1 uncultured Victivallales bacterium
ACCCTGAACCCTGAACCCTGCCCTGCCCTGCATACTTACCCCAGGACAACGTGGAAAGGCTGTGCTGATGAGTCACTCAAACGGGTCGAAGCGCCCTTCCCGGGCCGTACTCTGGGCCGGGCACTGTCGCGGCCGGATCCGGGTCGACCTGGCCATGGTCGCCTGCCTGGGCCTGCTCGGCTGTGCGCCGAAGGCGCCGCCGCCGCCCGCCGCTCGCGGCGGCGGTAAGCCGGCCCCCGTGTTGGTCGCCGAAGTCGTGCAGAAAAACTTGCCCCGGCAAGTCAGTACCTTCGGCACCGGCGAAGCCTATGCGACCGTGGCGGTGAAAAGCATGGTCGCCGGGCAGATGCTGCGCTGCCACATCACCCCCGGTCAGACGGTCACGCAAGGCGATCTGCTGTTCACCATCGACTCGCGCCCGTTTGAGGCCACTCTCAAGCAGCTCGAGGCCACGCTGGCCAGGAACCGCGTCCTCGCCGCCGATGCCCAGCGTCAGGCTGAGATGGCGAAGGATTTGCGGCAGAAGGGGATAGCGGCCGAGGATGAGACGAAGAAGGCGCAGGCCGTCGCCGACGCCTTGCAGGCCACTCTGCTGGCGGACCAGGCCAACATCGAGAAGGCCCGTCTGGACCTTGAGTACTGCGCCATCCGCGCCCCGCTCAGCGGTCGGACCGGCGACCTGCTGGTGCGGGAAGGCAGCGTGATCAAGGCGAACGACATCGCCATGGTTGAGATTGCCCAGACCATGCCGCTCTATGTCGTGTTCTCGGTGCCCGAGGTCTACCTGCCGGACATCCGTAAGTACAGGGCCGCCGGCAGCCTGCTGGTGGAGGTGCGCCCGCGCGACGCGAGCGAAGCCATCACGGGTGGCGAACTGGCCTTCATGGACAATACCGTGGACGTCGAGACGGGCACCATCCGCCTCAAGGCCACTTTCCCGAACCAGGCCGAGCAACTCTGGCCGGGGCAGTTCGTCTCCGTGATCCTGACCCTTACCCAGGAGGAGTCCGGCGTCGTCGTGCCCGCCCAGGCTATCCAGAACGGACAGGCAGGCACCTTCGCTTTTGTGGTCCGCCAGGATCAGACCGTCGAAATGCGCCGCCTCACCGTGGCGCGCACGCAGGGCGACGAGGCGGTGATCGGCAGCGGGCTCCAAGCCGGCGAGATCGTGGTGACCGACGGCCAGGTACGGCTAGTTCCCGGCGCCAAGGTCGAAATCTCCACCCCGGGCGGCAGGCCGGAGGCGGCGAGGGGAGAGGCGGCGAGGGGAGAGGCACGAAACGGCGAAACGGCGAAGGGCGAGACGGCGAGGGGAGAGGGGCGAAACGGCGAGACGGCGAGGGGCGAAACGGCGAAGCCGGAGGCGGCGAGGGGCGAAACGGCGAAGCCGGAGGCGGCACGTGAGGGGGCGGCGCGGCCATGAATCTCTCTGAACTGTTCATCCGTCGCCCGGTCATGACCACCCTGGTGACTCTGGGCATCCTGCTGTTCGGGCTGATGGCCTACCCACTACTGCCGGTCAGCGATTTGCCGACGGTCGACTTCCCCACCATCTCCGTCTCGGCCGGTCTGCCGGGTGCCAGCCCGGAGACCATGGCGTCGGCCGTGGCCACGCCGCTGGAAAAGCAGTTCACCACCATCTCCGGCCTGGACTCGATGACCTCCTCGAGTTCGCAGGGCAGTACGCAGATCACCCTGCAGTTTGCCCTGGACCGGGATATCGATGCCGCCGCGCAGGACGTCCAGGCGGCCATCGCCCAGACCTTGCGTCAACTGCCGCCGGACATGCCAACCCCGCCGACCTACAGCAAGTCGAATCCCGCCGACCAGCCCATCCTCTATCTGGTGCTCACCAGTCCCACGCAGCCGTTGTCGGTGCTCGACAACCTGGCCCAGACCCTGCTCGGGCAACGCATCTCGACGGTCAGTGGCGTGGCCCAGGTGCAGGTCTATGGCTCGCAGAAATACGCGGTGCGCATCCATGTCGATCCCCGCGCGCTGGCCTCTCGCGGCATCGGCATCGACGAAGTCCAGACCGCTATCGAAAACGCCAACGTCAACCTGCCCACCGGGGCGCTGGATGGACGCTTCCAGGCCTTTACCATCCAGACCGAAGGCCAATTGCTGAAGGCGGCCGAATACCGGCCCATCGTTATCGCCTACCGCAATGGGGCCCCGGTCCGCCTCGAGGATGTGGCCCGCATCGATGACAGTGTCGAGAACGACAAGGTCGCCGCCTGGTTCTGTACCCGCGACCAGCGCCAGCGGGCCATCATCCTGGCCGTGCAGCGCCAGCCGGGCACCAACACGGTGGCGGTGGCCAAGGCGGTGAAGGCCTTGTTGCCGACCTTCCGCGGCCAACTGCCGGCCTCGGTCTCCCTGGACCTGCTCTTCGACGGCTCGGAATCGATCGAAGCGTCGGTGGAAGATGTGCAGTTCACCATGCTGCTCACCCTGGGCCTGGTGGTCCTGGTGATCTTCCTGTTTCTGCGCAACCTCCGCGCTACCATCATCCCCAGCATCACGCTGCCGCTCTCCATCGTCGGCACCTTTGCCATCATGTACCTGCTGGGGTACAGCCTGGACAATCTCTCGCTCATGGCGCTGACCCTCTCCATCGGCTTCGTGGTGGACGATGCCATCGTCATGCTCGAGAACATCTGGCGGCACACGGAACAGGGCAAGACCGTGTTCCAGGCCTCGCTCGATGGTTCGCGCGAAATCGCCTTCACCATCTTGTCCATGACCCTCTCCCTGGCCGCGGTCTTCATCCCGGTGCTGTTTATGGGCGGGATCGTCGGTAAGCTCTTCCGTGAATTCGCGGTGACCATCGGGGTGGCCGTGCTGGTTTCCGGCGTGGTCTCGTTGACCCTCGTGCCCATGCTTAGCAGCCGCTTCCTGCGACCCCACGCACATCACCCGGGCGCGGCCGTCCGTCGCGGCTTTGTCCTGCGGTTCTACGAATACACCCTGCGTGGGACGGTGCGGCACTGGGGCGTGGTCCTGCTCGGCTCGCTGGGGGTGCTGTGGGGGACGGCTTACCTCTTCAAGACCATCCCCAAGGGCTTTCTTCCGATTGAAGACCGGGGCCGGATCAACGCCACGACCGAGGCGGCGCAGGGCATCTCGTTCGCGGCGCTGGTGCAGCATCAGGAGGCCGTCGACAAGATCCTCCAGCAGGATCCGAACATCGAGGCCTTCATGGGCCGCGCTGGCGGCGGCGGTCGCATGGGCGGCAACAACACCGGTGGCGATTTTATCCGACTCAAACCCCGGCGCGAACGCAAGCTCTCGGCGGACCAGGTGATTCAGGGCCTGCGCGGTAAGCTCGCCGCCGTCCCGGGGATGCGGGTGTTCCTGCAGAACCCGCCAGCCATCCAGATCGGGGCTCGCGCTGGCAAAGGCCAGTACCAGTACACCCTGCAAGGCTCCGATATCGATGCCTTGTACATCTTCGCCAAAACCTGCGAGACCGAGCTCGCGGCGCTGCCGGAACTCCAGGACGTCAGCAGCGACCTGCAGATCGCCAACCCGCAGCTCAACATCACCATCGATCGTGACCGGGCCTCCTCCATGAAGGTCTCCGCCGCCCAGGTCGAGAATGCCTTGTACAGCGCCTTCGGCCCGCGCCAGGTCTCCACCATCTACGCGCCGGATAACCAGTACAAGGTCATGCTCGACCTCTTGCCCGAGTACCAGGCCAACCGCGATTCGCTCAACTATCTGTACGTGCGCTCGGCCACGGGCCGACTGGTGGCGCTGAGTGAGCTGGTGCGGATCAACCCGGAGGCCGGTCCGCTCTCGGTGAATCACTCCGGGCAACTCCCGTCAGTCACTCTGTCCTTCAACCTCAAGCCCGGCGCGGCGCTCGGGCAGGCGGTGGCGGCCATCGAGGACCGGGTGGGAGCGAAGACGCCCGCGACCATCAGCACCAGCTTCCAGGGCACCGCCCAAGCCTTCCAGCGCTCCATGCAGGGCATGGGCACACTCTTGATCATGACCATCGTCATTATCTACATCGTGCTCGGCATTCTCTACGAGAGCTTCATTCACCCGGTCACCATCCTCACGGCGTTGCCCTTTGCCGGACTGGGGGCGCTCCTGACCCTGGCCCTGTTCAAGGTCGAACTCTCCCTCTACGCCTTCGTCGGCATCATCATGCTGGTCGGGATCGTCAAGAAGAACGGCATTATGATGATTGACTTCGCCATCGCGGCGCAGCGCGAC
>CAIZKT010000077.1:0-3907 GCA_903933565.1 uncultured Victivallales bacterium
CGTCGTACCGCCGACAGTGAAAGCGGCGTCGACGGGCCGCGGACGCGGCCCGCTGCTGCGCGCACTCCATATCGCGCGTCGGCCATGTGGACTGCGTGTGGCAAGGTCGCCGGCGGCGACCGCGACACCGCTTTGGCTTGGCGCCTGTGCCATGCCTGACGGCGGGTGTTCTCGCGCAACCCGATACGGCAGACAGACCACGGGGTGTTGCGACGCCCAGCCCGGTTTCTTGAAACAGCCATGTGACCCACCCTGTCAGCGGTTGAAAACTGGCCCCTCGCTGGCTACATTTCCTGCTCTTGTTTGAACCGAAAGAAGCACACCCGAAACGGTGCGACGGCAGCCGGTACGCCAGGACTCCGGCCAGCGGAGAGGACCGTGCAATGGCAACATACTACGGCTATGGATCACTGCCTACGCTTATTCCTGAACGGCCGCCGCTGCTGATGGTGGACCGCCTGGAGATCGCGACGGACGGCGCCTCTGCGGTAGGCGTCAAGGTCGTCAGCATTGACGAGGATTACTTTCAGGGGCATTTCCCGGGCAACCCGATCATGCCCGGCGTCTTGCAGGTGGCGGCCATGTGCCAGCTCAGCGAGGCCTTGTTGCGCAGCCGCGGCGGCAGCGGCATCCCGCATCTTGCCAGCCTGAAACGGGTGAAGTTCCGGCGCCCGGTCATCCCCGGCGATGTCCTGCGTATCGAGACCGTCCTGGCCGCGTCCGACGGGAACTCCTGGACCTTCGAGGCCAAGACCATGGTGCGTGGCGAAGCCGCCAGTTCGGGGACGCTGACGCTAACTCTGATGGACCCGGCCACGGCCTTTGCGCCGCCGCCGGTCGTGGATCCGCCCTTGCCGGAGGCTCTGGCGGGCACCGCCGCCGCCATTCCCACCATCCTGAGCATGATTCCGCATCGTTACCCGTTTCTGCTGGTGGATCGCCTGGCGCTGATTGAGGGTGGGCGGGCGGTCGGGATCAAGAATGTCACCGGCAACGAAGCCCTGTTCCGCGGCCTGGCGCAACCCGCTTTTCCCGGCTTCTTGCAGATTGAGGCCGCGGCGCAGACGGCCTGTGCCCGCGCCCTGCAAATGCCAGAGAACCAAGGCAAACTGGGGTACTTCATGAGCGTGGATGAGGCCACCTTCAAGGAGGTGGTCCAGCCGGGGGACCAGCTCGTGATGGACGTCACCATGCACATGCGCGGTCGCTTCGGGGTCGCTTCAGCCGTCCTCTCCGTGGCCGGCCGGACCGTCACCGAGACCGCTATGAAGTTCGCCATCGTCGACCGCCCCGAGGCGGTCTGAATCGGGCTGAGGGAGCCGCTGACCATGATCGACATCAAAGTCCTGCGCGAAAACCCGCAACACGTCGCCGAGAACTGCCAACGCCGCGGTTGCACCGTTGATATCGGGGCGCTGCACCAGCTCGACCAGGACTACCTGCGCCTGATCCGCGAGGTTGAAGACCTGCGCGCCGAGCGCAACCGCCTCAGCAGCCAATGCAAGGACAACCCGGCGGCGAGAGAGAGCGTCCGCGAGATGAAACAGGTGCTGGCGGACAAGGAGTCGCGCCAGGAAGAGCTGCGCCTGGCCATTGACGCGCAGTTGGCCTGGCTGCCGAACTTCCTCGCCGCTGACGTCCCCGCCGGCGGCAGCGACGCCGACAACCAGCCGCTGCGCTTGGTGGGCGAAAAGCCGGTTTTCGACTTCGAGCCTCTGGACCACCAGGCCCTCGGCGACCTGCTCGGCGTCATCGACACCGCCCGCGGCGCCAAGGTGGCCCAGGCCGGCTTCTACTACTGGGTCGGTCGCGGCGCACAGCTTGCCAGCGCCATGTTCTTCTGGGCCCAGAAGGAACTCGCGGAGCGCGGCTTCACCCCGTTCATGTCCCCCTGCGTGGCCAAGGAGCGCACCCTCTTCGGCACCGGTTACCTGCCGTTTTTCGCGGACCAGACCTACCGACTGGCCAACGAGGACCTGGCCCTCATCGGCACCAGCGAGCAGACCCTCGTCGCCTACCACACCGACGAGACGCTCGAGGCGGCCAGCCTGCCACGCTGCTACACCTCGTTCACCCCCTGTTTCCGCACCGAAGCCGGCAGCTACGGCAAGCAGGCCCGCGGCATTTTCCGGGTGCATCAGTTCCACAAGGTTGAGCAGATCGTCTTCTGCCTGCCGGAGGAGTCGCCCAAGTACCACGACCTCTGTCAGCAGAACGAGGAGTACCTGCTGCAGCGGCTGGGCCTACCCTACCGCGTGGTGGCGGTCTGCGTCGGCGACATGGGCGCCCCCGGCTTCAAGAAGTACGACATCGAAGCCTGGTTCGCCGGCTATGGCGCTTACCGCGAGGTGACCTCCAACACCAACCTCACCGACTTCCAGGCCCGGCGGCTCAACATCCGCTTCAAGGACACCGACGGCCGCAAGGGCTTTGTCCACACCATCTCGGCCACGGGCGTCACCGACCGCGTGGTCTGCGCCATCCTGGAGACCTTCCAGCAGAAGGACGGTTCCGTCATCGTGCCCGAGGTGCTGCGCCCCTACACCGGCTTTGACCGCATCGCCCCTCCCGGCGCCTGACCCGGCGTGGCGGCGCGCGCCCTATGGCAACGCCCACAGTCCATATCGCCCGAAACCAGAACTACGGCTGCATCCAGTGCGGCCAGTGCTGTCGGCGTTTCCATGTCCGGCTCACCGAGGCCGAGGTGACGCGACTGCAGGCGCTCGACTGGGGCGCTGAGCCCGACGTACCGCGCGACTTCACCCACCGCCTGGGCGGCCACACCTATTTCCAGCGCCGGGCCGACGGGGGCTGCGTCTTTCTGGACGGGCAGACGGGGGCCTGCCGCATGCACGCGCGCTTTGGCTTCGATGTCAAGGCCCTCACCTGCCGCGGCTACCCTCACAACCTCGCCTCGACCTGGCGGGACGAGGTCGCCGTGGTCGCCCGCCTGGACTGCCCCGCAGTACAGCAGCACGCCGGCAAGCCGCTGGAGGCGAACCGCCGTCAGATCGAGCATCTGGTCGAGGAACTCGGCACCCGCGGCAGCTTCACTGTACGGCAGTTGGAGGGGCTGAATCGGGAGACCGTGAAACGGCTTACCCGGGTGCTGGTGGGCCTCATCGAGGAGCACGGCAAGCGCTCGCCTGGCGCGCTCGCCTACACGTTGTTTCTGGCGGCGGAGCGCTGGCAGGCGTTGGGGGCGAGCTTCCTCAACGACAGCGAAACCCTGGAGGCGGTACTCCCCTCGCTGCTGGCGGGCGTTCGCGACGAGGCCGCAGCGAGACCGGCGGAGCGCCTGGGACTGCTCTCGAAAGCCCTGTTTCGTGAATGGCTTGCCGCCTGCTGTCGGCGCGACGAAGAGCTGGTCCGGCCCGGCCTCGCGATCCGTCTCCACCGGAGCGCCGCACTGGCCGCCTACGCCCTCGGCGTCGGCTCCCTGCGCGCTATGGGTCAGGAACACCCCGACCTGTCGCTGCGCCGCGTTCGACTGTTCGCCGCGGGGGAAGGCTGGGAGCCCTCGTCCCCAGACGCCTGGGAAGCGTTCTGGCGCCTGCTGGTAGCGCGGCTTGAGGGCCCCCAGTTCTTCGGCGTTGCCTACTATGACCAGCCCTTCTTCACCGGCTTGCGGGCGCTGTTGCAGTCCTATGCGCTGGTGCTGGCCGCAGCGCGCACGCATGCGGCGGCGCGCCTGGCCTCAGGCGCTGGCGGTGGAGGCCCACCGCATCTCCACTGGCTCTGGAGCGCCCGGGGCATCCCGGGCACTGGCCGCGAGCCGCGGCCGGTCCATTCTTCTGGAGAGGCGCCTGGCCTCAGGCGCAGCGGAGGAGGCCCACCGCATCTCCACCAGACCGCGGGGGAGCCCACCGCATCTCCACCAAACCTCGGTGGAGGCCCACCGCATCTC
>CAIZKT010000078.1:0-1605 GCA_903933565.1 uncultured Victivallales bacterium
ACGGGTACCCAGGGCGTTGCCCTGGGCGCCCGAAACGCCCCCTTGGGGCTGAATACCACGGCCCATCGTTATTGCACAGGTCGGTTTTTGGTGGCGCAGGTAGCCGACTGCGATGCGGCCCTGGGCCGCGAGTTGTGTCTGTTGGTGGAACGCTTTGGTTACAGCGCCCTGCGACAGGTCTTGTCGCAGGGCGAACCCTAATGATTCACGAGGCTCTTACAGAACCGCTGAACCGAGGTGAGTATGGATGCTCCTACGCCCGCGCCGCGCGAACCTGACATCAACCTGCTGATCGTCGACGACTCGCCGACTAATCTCCAACTGCTGGCGGGGTTACTCCGACAGCACGGCTTTATCGTGCGGCCGGTGCTCTCTGGCGAATTGGCCTTGCAGGCCGCCCGTCATGAGGCGCCGGACCTGATCCTGCTCGATATCAACATGCCCAAGATGAACGGCTTCGAGGTGTGCGAGCGGCTCAAGGCCGATGCTGGCCTTAAAGACATCCCGGTCATCTTCGTGAGCGCCCTGGATGAGGTCATCGACAGGATCCGAGCGTTCGGCGTTGGCGGCGTGGATTACGTGACCAAACCGTTCCAGTTCGAAGAGGTCGAGGCGCGCGTCCGCACGCACGTGGCCTTGCGTCGGCAGCAGCGCCAGGTCACGGAGAGCTATAACCGGCTGGCCGAACTCGAAGGCCTGCGTGACAGCCTTGTACACATGATTGTCCACGACCTGCGCTCGCCCCTGATGGGCATCCTCGGCCTGCAGGAGCTGGCGCTGGAGGACCCGGCGACACAGGCTTCCCCGATCCTTAAGGAGTGCTTGTCTGAAGCCTTCTCCGCCTCCACTCGCCTGGTGGATATGGTCAATAGCATCCTTGATGTCAGTCGGCTCGAAGCAGGCAAGATGCCGCTCAACCTGCAGGCCTGCGGCATGAACGAGATGGTGCGGCACGGGATCGCCCTGCTGGCGGGCTTGACGGCGGGCCGTGAGGTGACGGTTACGCCTTGGCCGAGCGACGCTGGGGTGCATTGCGACCCTGACCTGATCCAACGGGTAATCTCCAATCTGGTGGGCAACGCCATGAAGCACACCCCGCGCACGACGCCGATTGGGGTCACCGTGTCTACGGCCGCCGACTCGGTGACCGTTACCGTCCGTGACGCCGGGCCGGGCATCCCGCCGGAGTTTCTGCCGCGCCTTTTTGAAAAGTTCGGCCAAGCCGATCTGCGCGCCAAAGGCCGCGCCTTCTCGACGGGCCTCGGCCTGGCCTTCTGCGAACTCGCCGTCAAGGCGCACGGGGGGACGATCAGCGTGGAGAGCCAGGTCGGCCACGGCAGCACCTTCTGGTTCACCTTGCCGCAGGTCGGCCCCAGGCTGCGCCCGTAGGTCGTCCGGGGCGCAGGTCAGGGTTCAGGGGTCAGGGTTCAGGGGTCAGCCAAGCCCCCGGCTGGTGCCGGACATACCGGAATGAGACTTGCCGCCGCGGGTCCCCTTCCGGGACTCCCTGCCTGGTCAGGATGAACCCGACCGGACCGCTGCAGGTATCGGTGCCGCGTGCGACGATTGCACGCCATGCGAAGGCGGTCTCGTTCGGGTCGCCCG
>CAIZKT010000079.1:0-7523 GCA_903933565.1 uncultured Victivallales bacterium
ATCCGGCGCGTCCCGGCCGGATCGGAATGGGAACCGCGTCGGCAAGTCTCATTCCGGTATGTCCGGCCCCCAAGCCGGGGGCCCAGTTGAACCCTTGCCCCCTGTTTTCCTCTCCGCCAGTCTTCCTCGCCGTCTCGCCGCCTCGCCGTTTCGCCGCCTCGCCGTTTCGCCGTCTCGCCGCCTCGCCGTTTCGCCGTTTCCTGAACCCAGGACCTGAGTAGTCACCACCTACGGAGCTGACTTGCGCCCCGGCCCGCCAATGAAAAGCACGGTTCGGACGTTATGGTGGGTGTTCGGGCTGGACCGGCTGGCGGAGGAGTTCCAGGTTAAAGTTCAGCCTTCTGGGTCCGTAGTGGAGCTGTTAGCAGATTGGCGGTCCTGCGAACGTGAGACAAGTGCCAGATCAACGGTCGCAGACCAGGCCAGTTGCCGGGGTGCGGGCCAAGGTCCTGCGGAGCGCCTGCGCCGCGGGACTGCTGCTTGCCCTGGTCGGCTGCAGCACGGCCCGCCGACTTGAACGCTTGAACCGGCGCACGCTGGGATTCCTCGCTACGGCCCAGCTCCGGGAGTTCCCCGGTGAGACGCCGGAAACCATTGGCTTCGATGGCTATACGTCCTATGTGAAGCCCGCTGGCGAGGGCGTGCTGCGCCTGGACTTGCGCCAGGCGCTCGCCCTCGGTGCCCGCCACAGCCGCCAGTATCAGACCGCCCGCGAAGACCTCTACCAGTCCGCCCTGGCGCTGGTTTCCGTGGCCCACGACTGGGACTGGCTCCCCAGCCAATCGCTGCGGGCCATCCTCGGTCGCAACCTCGACGGCCCAGACACCACGCTGAAGACCGAGGGCTCGGTCGGCTTCAGCAAACGCCTCATCGCCGGCTCCCGTCTCACCGGATCGCTGGCGTTCTACAGCCTGAAATACCTCAGTGGCAGTCGCGAACTCTCGCTCAACACCCTGGCCAATCTCAGCCTGGCCGTACCCCTGCTGGCGGGTTCGAGTACCCTCGTGGTCCGGGAACCCCTCACCCAGGCGGAACGCAATCTGATCTATGCGTTAAGGGCTTACGTGCGCGAGCGCAAGAGCCTGCTTATCGACATCGCGGACCGCCACTACGCGGTGCTCAGTGCCCTCGACGGCCTTGAGATTGCCCGGCGCAATCTCACCAATCTCAAAGACTCCCGCGAACGCTCCGAAGCCCTGGCCGAATCCGGCCGCGTGCCGCTGTTTCAGGTGGACCAGGCCCGCCAGCGCGAACTCGAGGCGCAGTCCTCGCTGGTGCTGCGCGAGGAGACCTACCAGTCCAGCAAGGATGCTCTGAAGCAGATTCTGGGCCTGCCCCTGGAAGTCGCTATCGAACTGGAACGGGCCGACCTCGAACGTCTGGCGGCGGCGGCCCTGCCGCAACCCCCCATGGACTTCGAGAAGGCGGCGGCCAGCGCCCTCGAAAACCGTCTGGACTGGGCCACCGTCAACGACCGCCTCGCCGATGCCCAGCGCGCCACCCTGGTTGCCGCCGATGCCTTGCGCGCTCGCCTTAACCTCAAACTCTCCGGCCAGGCCTCCAGCCCCTCCGATGATCATCTGCGCAACCTCGCCTTTGACCGCGGGAACTACACCGCCGAACTGGATGCCGACCTGCCCTTCGACCGCACCGCCGAGATCATTGCCTACCGCCGCGCCCTGATCTCCGAAGACCGGCAGACACGCACGGTTACCCAAGAACACGACCGCATCATCGCCGAACTCCGTAACGTCTGGCGGCACCTCAAGTCCGCGGAACAGAACTTCCAGATTCAGCGCCTCAGCGTTAACCTGGCCCGCAAGCGCGTCGAGAGTACGGACCTGCTGTTCCAGGCTGGCCGGGTCAACATCCGCGAGGTCCTCGATGCGCGGGACTCCCTCATCAACGCCGAGAATGCGGCCACCGTGGCGCTGGTTGAGCATCGGATGAACTGGCTGCGGCTCATGTTCCAGTTGGAGCAGTTGCCGACCGAGCCCGACACCCTCTGGTCACCAGCCCTTGCCTTGCAGCCGCCGCCGGACGGAGCACCCCCCCCATGATCGGTCCCCGCCGCCTTGCCCCCCCTTTGCCCACTCTCCGTACCGCGCTCTCCACCCTCGCCACGGTGCTGCTCCTCTGCCCCTGTGTCTCCTGCGGCCGGAAGGTCGCCGTGGCGCCGGAGAGCGAGTTCACCGTCAAACGCGGCGCCCTCGACATCACCATCGTCGAAACCGGCAGCCTCGAAGCGGCCCAATCCATCGATATCGTCAGCGAGGTCCCGCAAACCCTCAAGATTCTGGAGATCGTCGATGAAGGCACGGTCATCACCGCGGACGATGTGAAGAACAAGAAGGCCCTCATCAAGCTCGACGCCAGCACCCTCACCGATCAGCTCTACCAACTCGAAAGCGACCAGGAAAGCAGCCGCGCCTCGTTCACCGAAGCCACCGAACAACTCACCATCCAAAAGAGCGAAAACGAAAGCAATATCCGCGCCGCCGAACTGAACGTGACCTACGCCCGCAACGACCTCTACCGTCTCGTCGGCGATGCCCTCGCCTTGCGCGTCCTCAAGGATTCGGCCACCGACATCGCCACCCTGCTGGATGATCAGGGCCTCGGCGGCCAGACCAAAGAGGACCTGCGCCGCCTCCAGAGCGACATCGAACTGGCCCGGATCAAACTCAACCGCGCCGAAGAAAAACTCACCTACACCCGCAAACTCTTCGAGAAGCAGTTCGTGAGCAAGAACGAACTTGATACCGACGAACTGGACCTGACCACGCAGCGGATGAGCCTGGTAAGCGCCGAAGAGAAACTGCTGATCTTCCGACGCTATGACTTCGTGCGCGACTTCCAGAAAACCTGGGCCTCACAGTTGGAGGCGCAGGAGAAGAAAGTCCGCGCCGAGGCGGTGGCCCGTTCGCGGCAGGCGCAGACTGAAGCCCAGCTCAAGTCCCGCGATGGCGCCTTCGAACGCGCCAAACAGCGCCTTGAAGAGGCCAAGCGCAACATCGAGAAGTGTACCATCAAGGCCACCCAGCCCGGCTTCGTCATCTACCAGGCGCCACAACACTGGGAGAATAAGGGCCCGATTCGCGCTGGCGTTGAAGTGCGCCCCCAGCAGACACTCATCCGCCTGCCGGACCTTTCCCGCATGGCTGTGGTGGTGAAGGTGCACGAAGCCCAGGTCGATGCGGTCGTCGAGAAACAGCCCGCCTCCATCCGCGTCGATGCCATGCCCGGCAAGACCTTCGCCGGCGATGTCGATAAGAAAGCCGTCATCCCCAGCAGCCAGTCCCGCTGGCTCAATCCCGATCTGAAGGTCTACGACGTCAAGATTATCATGCGCGAAAAGGACGATACCCTCCGCCCCGGCATGACCGCCACGGTCGAGATTCTCTCCGAGCGCCTCGACAAAGTCCTGCAGGTCCCCATCCAAAGCGTGCAGACCGACGACGAGGGCAAACACGCCGTGTTCCGGCGCGACGGCAGCAAAGTGCCGGTCAAGCTCGGTAAACGCAACCGCATCTTCATCGTCGTCGAGGACGGACTCAAAGAGGGCGACGTCATCTGCATGAATCCGCCGACCGTGCAAGACACCACGGCCAATCCCCCCACCGCCAGTACCCCCAAGGAGTGAGCCCCGTCTATGACCGCGGCTCAAGACACGAGCACCGAGGTGATCCGCCTCGAGGGGTTGACCAAGGACTACCCCATGGGCGATACTATCGTCCAGGCCCTGCGCGGGATCTCCTTCGTCTTGGCCCGTGGCGACTACCTGGCCATCATGGGCTCCAGCGGCTCCGGCAAGTCGACCCTGCTGAACGTTCTGGGTTGCCTGGATTCGCCCACCGCGGGCCGCTACCTGGTCGAAGGCACCAACGTGGCCCAGATGACCGACGACCAACTCAGCGCCCTGCGCTGTCACCGCTTCGGCTTCGTCTTCCAGTCCTTTAACCTCATACCCCAGATCACCGTGCTCGAGAACATCGAGGTGCCCCTCTTCTACCAGGGTTGCCATGAGCGCGAGAGCCGCCGCCGCGCCACCGAACTCGCCGAGCGCGTCGGCCTGGGCCACCGGCTTCGCCACCGTCCGCCGGAACTCTCGGGGGGCCAGCGCCAGCGCGTCGCCATCGCCAGAGCCCTGGCGAACGACCCCGGCGTCATTCTGGCCGACGAGCCAACCGGCAATCTCGATTCCCGCACGGGCATCGAGATCATGGAGATCCTCGATGAACTCGTGCTCCAGGGCCGCACCATTGTCCTGGTGACGCACGAGGCGTCGGTCGCCGAGCACGCTCACCGCGTGATCCACCTCACCGACGGCGTCATCGACCGCGACGAACGCCGACGGCAGGAGCGCCGATGACCTTCACCCTGTTCAAGGTCAAGCGCATGGTCAAGCTGGGGGCGCGCAGCCTCTTTGACCACAAACTGCGCAGCTTCCTGACCGCGCTGGGCATCATCTTCGGGGTCAGCAGCGTCATTGCCATGCTGGCCATCGGCGAGGGCGCCAGCTTCGAGGCGCGCGAGCAAATCCGTGCTATGGGCAGCACCAACATCATCATCCGCTCCCGCAAACCCACCCAGTCCACCACCACCAGCCAGGTCAACCAGAACCTCAGCGTCTACGGCCTTACCTACGACGACGCGCTGCGCATCAAGACGCTGTTTCCCAGCGTCAAAGTGCAGGTGCCGGCGCGCCTTATTTCCGATTACATCCGTGTGGGTGCGGTTCGCCTGCAAGGGCGCATCGTCGGCACCGTGCCCTGGTATTTGAACGAGGGGCCCATCCGCATGCGCAAGGGCCGCTTCCTCTCCGACGAAGACCAGCAGTCCACCGCCAACGTGGTCGTGCTCAGCGATACTGCCGCCCGCGAGCTGTTCCCCCTGAGTCCGCCTATCGGCCAGACGGTCTTCCTCGGCAGCCAGGCCTACACTGTCATCGGCATCGCTGGCCATCTCGAATCCCCCAGCCAGGCCGCCAGCGCCGCGGCCAAGAACGTCCACGATGCCTATATCCCCATCAGCGCGGCCCGCTGGCGCTTCGGCGAGATTCTGGTCAAGATGGAAACGGGCTCCTTCCAGGCCGAACAGGTCGAGCTGCACGAACTCACGATCACCGCGCCGGCCAACGAATCCGTGATCCCCATCGCCAACGGCGTGCGCACCATGCTCACCTGCTTTCACAAGGAGAAGGACTTCGACATCGTCATCCCGCTGGAACTGCTGAAGCAGGCCGAGGCCACCAAACGCATCTTCAGCATTGTCTTGGGCAGCATCGCCGCCATCAGCCTGCTGGTCGGCGGCATCGGCATCATGAACATCATGCTGGCCAGCGTCACCGAACGCACCCACGAAATCGGGGTCCGCCGCGCCCTCGGCGCCACCCGCGGCGACATCGTGTTGCAGTTCCTCGCCGAAGCGTTGCTGCTATCGCTGGCCGGCGGCATGTTGGGCGTCGGACTGGGCATCGGCATCCCGGCCATCGTCACGCATGCCTCTGGCCTGAAGACCATCGTCCGCGCCGACGCCCTGGCTATGGCCTTCGGCATCTCCATGCTGACCGGCGTGCTCTTCGGTCTCTATCCCGCCCTCCGCGCCGCCGCCCTCAACCCCATCGAAGCCCTGCGCCACGAGTGACCGCGCCGCGCCGCACCGAGCGCCCAGGGAAGCGGCTCACCGGCCCCGGCGCGCCGGGGGCGGTGAGCCCTCCGGCAACACCTCACGCTGACGGGCGGCACTACGGCTTGCGGTTCTGGGCGAACCACTCGAGCAGCAGGCGCTTGCGGTCGCTGGGCTCGGTGGTGGGTTGGCGGTCGGTGCGGTCTGGACCGTGCTCGACACTCCAGCCGTCCCACTCGCGGTAGGCGTGGTAGGACCAATCCCAGCCATACTCCTCGAAGATGGCGATGCAGTCCCGCAGGTACTGGTAAGCGCTGTCGCCAGGCGCCCAGCGGATGGCGCTGAACTCGCCGACGTAGATATGCACGTTATAGGCAAGCTGGAAGTCGCGTACCGGCTGCAGGTGCCGCCGCAGGGCCTCTTTGTCCAGCCGTCTGCCGTCAAGCTCGCCAGGGTAGGCAATCCCGCCCTCGGGAGCCGGGCTGAACACCCCCTGATGTGTGAATGAGCCCGGGTAGTACATGTGGACCTGGTAGACGAGGTTGGGCACCTCAACCGGGTCCAGTTCGCGGAAGCCGTCCGCCGAATCCCATTGGCAGGATTCGATGAAGATGGGGCGCTCGGCGTCGATGGCGCGAATCGCCTTGGCGGCTCGTACTTGCGTGCCCAGGTAGTCGGCCACGCCGGCCGGAGAGGGCTCGGCCTGGACCGGCTCATTCACCAAATCGTAGCCCCAGATGGCCGGGTTGCCCTTGTAGCGCCGGGCGATGCGTTCCCAGACCACCACGAAGTGGTCCTGGTAAAGCGGCTCGAAAAACATGGCCATGTCCTTGTTGGCGAAGCGACCGCCGGGGGGCGAGTGCAGGTCGACCACGACCTTGATGCCATAGCGGGCGCAGGCTTCCAGGCCCTGGTCCAGTTCGGTGAGCTTCGCCTCGAGCCACTGATCGTATTCGGCCAGATCCCGCTCGGTTCCCGCCTGGCCCCAGTTGCGGGTGAGCTGCCAGCGCATCAGGTTGGCCTTCCACTCCTGGCCCAGCACACGCAGATCCTCGTCCTTGAACGTGTTGGGGGACATGACGCCGCGCAGGCGCGGCAGCTCGTGGCCGCGGAAGACCGCTGGCGGGTTGGGTTGGGGCGCCGGCCGGGGCGGGCGCGGCAGCGCCAGCACGGTCAGCTTCAGGTTGTCAAACCAAACGGTGCCACTGCTGTCCTGCAAGCCGAGATTGAGTTCGCCATCGGTAGCATCGTCCGCGATACTGACGATCCCGGTGAGGGGCTTCCATTCAAAGGTCCCGAAGACGTCGTTTGGGTTGTGCCAGTAGGGGCCGGTGGCCGGCGAGCGGTAGTGCAGCATGAGCTTGACGCCGAGGTAGGACTGCGGCGGCTTGCTGGCATCCTGGGCTTTGACCAGGCACTCGAGGCGCAACCGGCAGCCGCGGTAGCGCGTCAGGTCCAGCGGCAGGCGAACCATGTGGCCACCGGCCGCGTCCGCCGCTGCGACGGAGACGCGCAGACAGGTGGCCCCAGCGTGCTCAGGGACCCAGGCGGCGAAGTCCGCCGTCGACCAGGACTGGCGCGCCTCCGGCTTCTCGAAAGACATCTCCAGAACCGTGTCCCCCGGCTTGACCGGCGGCAGGGCAGGGGTGTCAGCGGCCCCGAGGCTGGTGGCCAGCAACGCCAGGCTGGCCAGGGATGAGCTGATGAGGGCGAGTCTGGACACCATGATCGATCTCCTGGAACCGGGCTGGGCGGCGCAACAACCCGTGGTCTGTCTGCCGTATCTGGTTGCAGCGAGAACATACTCCGTCAGAAATGGCACAGGCGCCAAACCCAAGCGGTGTCGCGGTCGCCGTCGGCGAACCTTGCCACACGCACTCCACCTGGCCGACGCG
>CAIZKT010000080.1:0-8371 GCA_903933565.1 uncultured Victivallales bacterium
CGGTGGGCTCCACCGCCGTTTTCTGGAGATGCGGTGGGCTCCACCGCCCGCGCCTGAGGCCAGGCGCCTCTCCAGGGGAATGGACCGGCCGCGGCTCGCGGCCAGCGCCTGCGGCCAGGCGCCTCTCCAGGGGAACGAGCTGCCCCCCCGCTTCCCCCTCCGATTTGACAACTCTGCCTGCCGCAGGACATTAGCGGCTTTTCCCGTCACCCTCTCGGACTCGCAGACAGGATCGGATCGAACCCATGGCGAAGTTCACGGTCGACACGCACCTGTTTCGCGAACTCGGCGAGCTGCTGGTGGGCCGTGACTCGACCGCCCTGGTCGAGTTGATTAAGAACGCCTACGATGCCGACGCCACCCGCGTCACGGTACACGGCGAGGACCTCGCCGACCCCGAGCACGCTCGCATCGTGATCAGCGACGATGGCAATGGCATGACGCCGCGGCAATTTGAAGACGGTTTTCTCTGCATCGCCTCACGCCTCAAGGAGGAAGGTGGCCGCCGCAGCCGCCGGCACGGCCGCCGCTACACCGGGGCCAAAGGCGTCGGTCGGCTGGCAGCACACAAGCTGGCCCGCCGCATGCAGATCTACTCCATCCCCGACCTCGCCAGCAATCAGCCCGACGCCGAGGCCGTCTGCGCCGCCATCGACTGGGACCTGGTCGAGGCCTGTCGCACTCTCGCCGAGGTGGAGAATACCGCCGCCCTGACCCTGCTGGCTGAACCCCGCGACCCGGTGCAGCAGGCCGGCACCATCATGGAACTCCAGCGCCTGCGCCGCTGCTGGACCCCGGCCGAGCGCACTCGCCTATTCTGGGAAATCCAGACTTTCCAGCCCGCCGAAGCCCTCATCTCCCTGCCCGCTGGCGTCCTGGACAAGCCGCCGCTCTTCGACCGCCCCCGCGTCTACGATACGGCCGCCGCCGACCCCGGCTTTCGGGTCGATCTCACGGGTGATTTCGAGGTCGGCGAAGAGTTTTGGCAGGCCGTGTTGCAGACCGCCTTCTGGGTCATCGAGATCGACGCTCGCCAGGAGGACCGCACGGTCTACTTCCGCATCACCCCCACCAGCCGCTGCCTGGCGGACTGTCCGACGGCGGAGCAGGCCACCTACTCCATGCCGCACCCGGATCCGGTCAATGGCCCCTTCTTCCAGGCCCGCATCCTGGTGCGCGAAGGCTCAGGGAATTTCGGCACCTCGCAGCGCGGCTGGGTCGGCCGCAACGCTGGCATCCGCGTCTACATGGAAGGCTTCCGCGTGCTGCCCTACGGCGCTTCCAATGACGACTGGCTGGAGATCAACGCGGACTTCAAGCGCACGCGCACCTTCCGGCACCTGGAGCCCTTTGGCTTCCAGGATGGCGAAGTGGAACAGAAGGATGCCGCCTACATGTTCCTGCGCAGCGATGCGTACTTCGGCGGCGTCTTCCTGACTCAGGCCGGCGCGCCGACGCTGCGCCTGCTGGTCAACCGCGAGGGCTTCATCCCCGACGCGGGCTACGAGACGCTGGTACGGCTGGTGCGCATCGCCACGGACCTCTCGGTGCGGCACCGCGTGCTGGCGTACCGCGAGCGCCGCGAGGGACGTCGCGAAGCGCGTCGGGAGCGAGTGCAGGAACACCAGGCCCGGCCGACCACCACGCGCCTGGCCCTGCAGGGGACGGTGCGCCAGGCGGTCCAGACCGCCTCCGACCTCGCCGCTCAGGCGCGCCAGCAGGCCGCCGCCTGGCAGTTCGAAGAGGCCCAGAAACTCATTGACCAGGCCGCGGCCCAGTTCGGTAACGCCGCCCAGGTTGCCGAACAGCTCGTCACCGAGCCCACGACCCTACGCGTCATCGCTTCGGTGGGCTTGCAGATGGTCTCTTTTGTCCATGAGATCAGGACCGTGCTGACCACCGCCGGCGAGCTGGACCACACCCTCAAACGGCTCCGTAGCACGGGCAAGGTCTATCCCTCCAGCGGCACCGTCTTCGCCCGCCTGCACGCCGATGTCAACCGCATGCGGCAGGAGATCGAACGTCAGGCCTCTTACCTCACTGAGATCACCAGCCCCAATGGGCAGCGCCGCCGCTCCCGCCATAGTCTGCGCGAGCGCTTCGAAGCGGCCGCCGCCTACGTCCAGGAGGCCACCCGGCGGACCGAGACCACACTCAGTAACGAGATTCCCGCCGATCTCAGGTCGCCGCCGATGTTCCGCTCTGAACTGGCCATGGTCTTCACCAATCTGCTCACCAACGCGGTCAAGGCGGCAGGCAGCCAGGGCCGCATCCGTGCCTGTGGCGGGGTGGAGGGCAGCGACGCCCTCACCATCGTGCGGCTCGAGAACAGTGGCCGCGCCGTGGATCTGGCCGACGCCGAGAAGTGGTTCCGGCCGTTCCAATCCACCACCCTCGACGCCGATCCGCTGCTGGGACAAGGCATGGGCATGGGTCTGCCCATCACCCGGGACCTGCTCGACGAGTACGGCGCCAGCATCCTCTTCGTAACGCCCTCGGAGGGCTTTGCGACCGCCCTGGAACTGCGCTTCCCCGGCCTGGCCCCCGCTGCCGCCACCGAAGCCCCCGCGCCGCCCAGTCAACCCTGAACGCCCAGATTACCTTCGGCGCTGAGACAGCCTGACAACGGGCCGCCGCGCGGTACAGTACCGTCCGCCAACCGGGCAGCCAGGCTGGCCAGTCAGGTCCGTGTGCCCCAGCCCCAGACGGGTTCGCCCCCTACAGGTCCGCGGTGACGAACAACACAGCAAACCAACAGACTCTGATTGCACGGCACTTCGAGCCGGTGCGCCGCCGGTTGCGCAGCGTGCGCCTGGCGGGCGGCTGTATTGCGGCCCTGGGCCTCTTTGCGGCGGTCATTCTGCTGGCCGATGGGGTCGAGCGCCTGCAGGCGCTGCGTGAGAGCTGGGTCCTCTGGACCGCGGTCCTGGCGGCAGGGCTGGCCCTGGCCGTGCTGACCCGAGCCGGCCTTGTGGCCCTGCTGCGCGGCCCGGCGGCACGGGAACTGGCCCTCGAGGTCGAGCGCGCCCGACCTGAACTGCTCGATTCGCTGATCTGTGCGGTCGAACTGCAACAACGCGCCGCCGCGCCGCCGAATGTCCTCGAACAGGCCCTGCTGGACCAGGTCCACGCTCGCCTGGACTGCGGCGCCCCACTCGCCGACGTCTTCCGGGAGGCCTTGCACTGGCGGCGCCTGGCTTTGCCCGCGATGCTGTTTGCCGCCTGCATGGCGCTGGCGCTCCATTCGCGCGCCTGGCAAAAGGCCGCGGCCCGCCTGGCCGACCTGCGGCGCGGCGAGAACACCGGCCTGGTCCTGCAGGTGCCGACCGAGCCGGTTCCCGAGCATACTGACGTCCGCATCGATGCCGACGTCCGGCGCTGGGAGACCGATGCGAGCGTCGAGTATGCCGACGCCGAGGGCCGCCACCGGTTCCGCATGAATCGCGCTGACGGGGGCCGTTCCTTCTTTACCTTCTATGACCTCACGCAACCCCTGCGCTACCGGGTGGTTACGCCCTCGCTTGCCAGTCCCTGGCAATGGCTTACGACCTACCGCCCCCCGAGCTTCGAAGAGGTCATCCTGCAGGTCGAACCCCCGGCCTACACCGGCCGCGAAACGCAGAAACTCGACGGTTTTCGCAACCTCCAAGCGGTTGTCGGCAGCCGGGTCAGCATTCGCCTGCGCTCGCAACCCGGCGTCACGGCTCAGTGGCAGGGTGAGAGGACAACCACCGCGTTTGCCAGCGCCCCCGACGGCGTCGCAACCCATGAGTTCAAGGTCGAACGCGACGGCACCTACCGCGCCGTCTTGCGCAGTCCGCCAGGCTACGAGGCGCAGGGACCCGAGCTGCTCCTGATCGCCCAGCCTGACCTGCCACCGGTGGTCTCTCTCCTCAAACCGGGACGCGATGCGCAGGCCGGTAAGGATGACACCGTCGCCCTGGAAGTGCGCGCCGGCGACGACTTCGGCCTGCGCCGCCTGGTGCTGACCTACTCCATCTCCGGCGCCGAGCGCCAGTCAGCCCTGCTCTTCGACGCTGGCCCCGAACGGGTTCTGGACCAGACCGTCGAGCACGATTTCAACCTGGCGACCCTGCAGGTGGAGCCCGGCGACGTGATCACCTACACGATCACTGCCGTCGATAATCGCGAGCCGGAGGCGCAGGAGGCCCGCAGCGACGTCTGCTTCATCGTCGTGCGACCGCCATTCGAGACGAAAGAGCAGGAGGGCAAAGAGGGGAAGGAGATGAAGCTGGACATCAGCGCCCTGATCGCCGAGAGCAAACGGCTGATCCGCTTTACCTGGGATACGCTCGGGATGCCGGAGACCGAACGGGCCAAGCCGACCACAGACCTGCACCGCGACCTCGGGGTGCTGCGCCTCGAGATCCGTAAAATGTTCACGAAGCTCATGAAGGAAGCCGGCGGCATGGCGGTGTCCGGGGGCTTGCCGGAACTCTTCGGCGCCGCCGAGCGCGAGGTCGCGACGGCCATCATGCTGGCCGAACGCCGACAGCTCGACGAGGTCGGCACACCCCAGGAACGCGCCCTCGCCGCGTTGACCCGCATCGAGAATGAGCTGATGCAGAACGCGGCCAAGGGCAAGGGCAAGGGCGAGTCCTCCCAGCCCAGCCCGCCAAAGCCACCCTCGGCGCCGGGCGAAAAGCGGCCCTCGCAGCAGCAGATGATGCAGGCGCTCCGCGACGCCCGGCGTCAGGCCCAGGAGCTGGCGGAACGGCAGGCGCGGCTGAACCAGGAACTGCAACGCACGCCGACCCCCTCGCCTGAGGCGGCCCAGGGCTTGGCCGCCAAACAACGTGACCTCGAGAAGGATACGAGCGCGGTGGCGCAGGGCCTCGAAAGCCTGCCGCCCGCCCAGTCGGCCGCGGCCACCCTCGCCGCCAGCGCCGCCGAGATGAAGCAGGGCGCGGCGCACCTCGACCAGGCCGACGCCGGCGCTGGCGAACGCCGCGGGCGCCGTGCCGGCGGGCTGCTCGATGCCGCTATCAAAGACCTCGATGATGCCCTTCGCAAAGCGGCTTCCGACCGCATCCAGGCCCTCAGCAAAGCCGCAGGACAACTCTCTGACGCCCAACGCGGCGCGGCCGACCAGAGCCGCGGCCTCGCGGCACAACCCCAGCCCGACGCCGCGGCCCTGGCGCAGGCGGAAAAGACGCAACGGGAGCTGAATCAGTCCGCCGCCGAACTGCGCCAGGCTGTCGGCAATACCGCCGCCGAATTTGAAGAGGCCTTCCCCGACGCCAGCCAGGCCCTCGGCGAAGCTTTGCAGAACGCCAACCGCCAGGGACTCGAACGCACCATGAGCCGCGCCGCCAATGCCCTGCTCTACCGCAAGCCCGACAAAGCCCTGAAGCCCCAGACCGACGCGGCCAATCAGCTCATGGAACTCGCCCGCGGCCTCGAAACCGCCGGCAGCAAACTGCCGACCCTATCGCGCGAGGAGCTACTCGAAGCGCTCCAGGCTATGCAACAGCAGGCCCACGAAGCCGCAGAGGGCATGAAGCAGCCCGGCCAGCAGGGCCGACAACGCCTGCAAGCCGCCCAGGAGCGCGGCGCCCAGACGCTTGACCCGGTCGCCGCCGCACTGCAAGACCAGGCCCTGAAGGAGGTCACCGACCAGATGGCCGCGGGTATCGGCGAAGGCTCCCCCTCCGAAATTGGCGCGCAGACGCTGCGGTTGTTCCGCGCCGCTATCGGCATCCTTGAACACCATGTGACGGCGACCGAGGTCCGCCGCCGTCTGGACCTGAGCCGCAAGACGGCGGTGCCGCCGGAGAAGTACCGGCGTCAGGTCGAACAGTACTTCCGTGACCTGGGCCGCGAACCATGAGCGGCATCCACACCCCCATCCCCCTGCTGCTCATCGCGCTGTGGAGCGCCGCCGCGGTGCTGCTCGTCGCGGTCCGGCATGGCGCCCAGCGCTCGGCCATCGCCTCGCGCTCCTGCTGGACCATCACCCTCCTGCGCCTCGCGGCCTTGGCCCTGGTGGCCGTGCTGCTGCTGCAACCCTACCGGGAAGAGCGCCTCCCCGACCGCGAGGCCTTCCGTACCGTGCTGCTGCTTGATGCCAGTGCCAGCATGACGGTGCAGGACCTGACCGGCGGACGCTCCCGACTCGACCTCGTGCGCCAGGCCGTGGCCCGCGCTGCCCCCGCCGACCGCACCCTCCTGGACCGCCTGCAAGAGCTCGGCCGTACCGAGGTCAGCGCCTTCGCCGAGACGGTCCGCCCGCTGCGCCCCGGCATCCCGCTGCCCCTGCTGCCCGGCCGCACCGCCATCGGCGATGCCTTGGCAGGGCTGCTCGATGCCAACCTCGGACCGCCGCTGGGAGCCGTCCTGCTGCTCTCGGACGGCCACAACAACCAGGGAACCTCCCCGACCGAGGTCTGCAAGCTCTTCCGCACCCGCGGCATACCGATCTCGTGCGTGGGGCTCGGCGAAAGCCGACAGCCGGGCGACCTGCGCGTCCGCTTTGCCGCGACCACGCTCAAGGGCCGCAAGGGCGAACCCCTGGCGCTCGAGGTCCTGCTGGAAAACCGTTTCGAGCATGCCGTGAGCACCCGGCTGACAGTCAGCGATGCCCAGGGCGTGGCGGTCGAGCGCCAGGTCACCATCGCCGCCGGGACCACCCGACGCGAGCCGGTCGAGGTGACGCCGCTGCGGGCCGGCTACGTCTCCTACAGCGCCCGGGTGCAGCCCGTCGCGGGGGATGGCCTGCCAGACACGGATGTCGACTACGCCGGCATCGAGGTGCGAGAGCCCGACCGCTTCGGCATCCTCTACCTCGGCGCGCACCTGGGCTGGGAATACCGCTTCCTGCGAATCCTCTGCGACAGCCACCCGCAGCTCTCCCTCGCTACCGTTATCCAAAGCGCTAAGAACACCTTCTACCAGAACGGCGTGCGCCCCGAGGCCGAAGGCCGCCTCGAGGGCTTCCCCACCGATGCCGATACCATCAACCGCTTCGATGCCGTGGTGCTCGACACCCGCGCCGTACCCGCCCTCGGGGCTAAGGGCATTGAAACCCTGGTGGGCTTCGTGGACCACCGCGGCGGTGGCTTGCTGGTGCTCGGACCCACGGACAATCTGCCCGAGGCGCTGCGCGACCTGCTGCCGATCCAACCCCTCGCCGCCAGCAGCCTCAAAGCCCGCGAACGCCTTGAGGTCAGCCCGGATTTTATCTTTGAACACGACCCGGCGCGAGCCCTCGACCCGGTGGCGGGATTGCCCGTACCGCCTGGCGGCACGGTCTGGTTGGCGGCGGCGCTGAAACGCGGCGCCCGCCCGGCCGCCGCTCTGCGCCAGCGTGAGCTCACCGTGCTTTCGGCCCAAAGCTACGGCAGCGGCCGGGTCGCCTATCTGGGGATCGAGTCGACCTGGACCTGGCGCCTCGCCAACGGCGCCGGAGAGAGCAGTCATACCGCCTTCTGGAATGCGCTGCTGGTGTGGCTATCGAGCACCGGCAAGCCCCGCTTACGCTTGCTTTCCGATGGCGCGAAGGTCGGACTCGGCGACGCGCTGCCACTCGATGTCGACGCCCTGGGCAGCGACTTCCTGCCGGCGCCCGACGCCCGCATCACCGCAGCCATCACCACCCCCTCGGGCCAGGCGAGCGAGATCACCCTGGATGCCGCCGCCGAGACCGCGGGCCACTACACGGCCCTCTTTTTCCCCGAAGAAGCCGGCGAGCATCGGGTGACCTATCGGGTGGAATCGCCCTCGGGCACCCTCAGCGCCGAAGCGCATTTTCTGGCCCGCCGCACCGGCGTCGAGACCGAGGACACGGGCTACCGCGAGGACGTGCTCCGGGACCTGGCCCGCGTTACCGGCGGCGCTTTCTACTCCTACCGGGACCTGGACCGCATCGGCCGCCTCCCACTCAGCCGCGACGTCCCCATGAAGACCACCCGCCTCTACTGGACCCGCCACGGAGCGCTGCTGGCCGCGCTGGCCGCCATCCTCGGCGCTGAATGGTTCCTGCGCCGCCGCCTGGGCCTGAAGTGACGCCGCCCCCGGACGCCGGGTACGCGGTATCCCCATGTACGGCGGAAGCCCCGGCAGGGCCGGTGCGGACCGCCGACTCCAATGCGCCTACCGCCCGGAATCACAAACCGCCCTGGAATACTCAGGTGCCGTTCCCACAGAAGAGAATGGTTATCAACATATTGCGTTATACACTAGACGCATAATGGCACTTTGTCTGCTGTTTTCGGTGCCTGAAATCAGGTCTTACGAACATACTCTCCCCCACGTTTCCTGCTGCTCCTGCTTGGTGCCTGAGACAGCGGCACAAAGTATGAGATCGGAAGACCAGACCTCGCCTTATGTTGCGCGCAACATAACCAGAGGC
>CAIZKT010000081.1:0-10760 GCA_903933565.1 uncultured Victivallales bacterium
AGGCGCCTGGCCTCAGGCGCGGAGGTGGAGCCCACCGCATCTCCACCATTCTTCGGGACAGGCGCCTGGCCTCAGGCGCGGCGGTGGAGCCCACCGCATCTCCAGAATGGCCGCTTTGCGGCCTGGGCGCGGTGGCACCCCGCGCCTACTTCGCGACACCCCCGTCTCCCGGCGCTCCGCGCCGCCTACTGGCCTACGGACTGCGGAGCCAGGCAGGCACGGAACCCCAGGATGTAGTCCGTGCCGCCCGGCCCGAGCCAGTCCCGGTAGGCCGACCGCACGCACCTGGCGACGTTGCTCCAGCCGCCGCCGCGATCCACGCGGTTGGAGGCCGCCTGCGTATTCGCGGGATCGACGTTCGGCGAACGACCGTAGTACTCCCCGTCATACCAGTCCAGACACCACTCCCAGACATTCCCACTCATATCGTACAGCCCCACCTCGTTCGCCTTCAGCTTGCCTACCGGGTGCGTGGCGTTGCCGCTGTTCTTGTCGTACCACGCCACCTCGTCGACGTTGTTCGAGCCGGCGTAGGTATAGCCCTTGGATGCCGCGCCGCCACGCGCCGCGTACTCCCACTCCGCCTCGGTCGGCAGGCGGTACTCGTATCCCGCCGGCAGCCGCCCCGCCGCCCGCTCCCGTTCCGTCAGCTTGGCGCAGAAGGCCGATGCGTCGTTCCAGGACACGGTCTCGACCGGGTTACGCGCCCCCTTGAAGCTGCTGGGGTTGGTCCCAACCACCGCCTCGTACTCCGCCTGGGTCACCTCGTACTTGCCCAGCCAGAAGCCGCGCGAGATCCTAACCGCATGCACCGGCTTCTCCTCACTCCCCCCGTTCTTCGAGCCCATCTGGAAGCTGCCCGGGGCGACGTACACAAACTCCAGCCCCAGCTCCGCCACGGTCCAGGCCTTCCCCGCGGTCGGGGCGGCGGACGGGGCGCGGGCCACCTTCGGCTTCGCCGCCAGGTAGGCGGCCTTCTCCTCCATGGTCAGCGACAGCACCTGCGCGATCTCCGCGAAGAAAGCCGAGTCCATCTCGTCGGCCGAGAACGCCGTGTTGTCCGCCGTCTGCCGGATGGCACCCGTCTCGACCTTGAATATCTGCGCCGCCACCGTGGCTTCGCGCCCGAGTTGCAGCACCGTGCCGGTGATCAGGTACTCGGCACCGATCTGCTTGCCGAGGGCCTGCGCCTTGGTCCGGTCCGCCAGGTCGGATGCCTGAAAGCGCAGTTCGCCCAGGGCCTTGGCCACCTGCGAGCGGGTCACCAGCCGATACGAGCCGCCCAGGGCCTGCTCCAGTTTCACCGCCACCGCCGAGCCGGTCAGATCCAGTTTCACCGACGGGTCCAGGGTGAAGTCCACCGCCGCCGCCCACGGCCGACGTCTGGCCTGGGCCGCGGCCACCGCGTCCTGCACCGCCGTGGCGCTCGCGATCTCCTCCTGGCTGCGCGCCAGTTCACGCGCCTTGGCGGACTGCTCGCGCGCCGGGTCGAAACCGTCCTCGCCTTCGCCCAGGAAGCGTCGCGCCGCGGCCAGGGCCGCCGCATACTCGCGCTCCCGCGTCACCTCCGCCGCGCTCGTCTCCTGTTGCCGCTGAGCGGCGGCGCGGCGGCTGGATTCCGCCGCGGCGATCTTCGCCTCGGCCTCGGCCTTCCACGTTTCCGCGGTGCCGATCTTCGCGGTGATCTCGGCGCTCTCGCCCAGGGCGGCGGCCTGCTGGTAGACGGCCAGGGCCTCGGCGTACTTCAGGTCCTTCAGCCGCGCATCGCCCTCGGCCACCAGTCCGGACTGCTTCGCCAGGCGCGCCTGCGCCGCGCTCGTCTGGCGCTCGCGGAGCTGCATGCGCAGGGCCTCGGCGGGGGCGGTGGGAACGGACGAATCGGACGGATCGGACGAATCGGACCGCACTGACCGGTAACGAGTCAGCGCCCCATCCAGCCCGGTCAGGGCGCCGGGAAGGTCGCCCTGAGCCGCGGCAAACTCCGCCGCCGAGACCGCCTCCTGGAGCGCGGACTCCGCACTCGCCCCACGCTGCCAGAGCCAGACCCCGAACAGGCCGGCGCACAGCAGCACGCCCGCCGCCGCCACCGCCAGGGTGAAGCGCAGGCTGTGCTTGACGGATTTCCTCGCTTTGTACAGCCTCAGCGGCACCTCGGCCGCGTTCGACCCGGTTGAGGTCCTCGATGAGGTCTGCGGGGGTCGGGTGCCGGTCCTCAGGACGCTTGGCCAGCAGCCGGTCGATCACTTGAGACAGGTTCAGGGGCAGGGCCGGGTTGAGCTTGACTGCCGGGATCGGGATATCCTCCAGGTGCTGGCGGATGAAGGCCGACTGAGTCGGCCCCGCAAAGGGCGGCTCGCCAGTCAGCAGGTGGTAGGCGGTGGCCCCCAGGCTGTAGAGATCCGAACGGCTGTCGACCTCTTTCGTACCCTCGCATTGCTCGGGGCTCATGTACGGTGGCGTCCCCAGGCTCTGCCCGGTGGCCGACATCATGGTCGACAGCGCCGCCGTGTCCTTGGCCAGGCCGAAGTCCAGCAACCGGGCGTTGCCCTTGCCATCAATGATGATGTTCTGCGGCTTCAGGTCACGATGCACCAAGCCGATGTCGGAGGCCGCCTGCAACACCCCCGCAATCTGCCGCAGCCAGCCGATCACCTGCGGCACGGGGAGGCCATGGGGAGGAGAGCTGGGGCGGGCTGCCCCAGACCCCGCCCGGGGCGTCGCGGACTCCCCGGACCCCTCATCTGTGCGGCCGGCGCCGGACATGTCGGGGCCGGTTGGCGGAGCCGCCACGGCCGACATATCGGCGCCGACCGCGTTGGGCCTGTCATGCGGAGCATCGGCCAGCGCCGGCATGCGTGTGGGGGTCCGGGGGAGCGAGCTTCCCCGGCGGGGTTCCGGGGCAGAGCCCCGCTTCCCCGAGCTCTTCACTGCGGCGGGGGCAAGGCCGGCAGCGACCATCAGTTCGGCGAGGGTCTTGCCCTCGACCAACTCCATAACCAGGTAGTGTTGGCCGCCCTCCTCGCCGTCGGCCAGCACCCGCACCACGTTGGGGTGGGCAAGCCTGGCGGCCAGCTTTGCCTCACGGTGGAAGCGCTTGACGAACTCCTCGATCTCCCCGAGGTGGAAATGCAGCAGCTTCACCGCCACCACAGAGCCATCCGCGACACGCGCCCGGTACACCGTACCCATGCCGCCCTGGCCGAGCTTCTCCAGGATCTCGTAACCGCCGATCGCTGACATGGGCTGTTCCCCTGGTGTTGCCGGCCGGGGACCGCGAAGCGCTACTCCCGAGAACGGCTCGCGGGCTCCCGGCCTCGCCACGCTCGTCCGTCACCACTATAATCGCAGCATCGCCACGTATCTCACGCCGACCGAGAGCGATTCTTGCAGCGCAGGCCCAAGCCGGAATGCCGCGCCGGGGCAGGGCTGGTTCAAGAAACTGGGATGGGCGTCGCAACAACCCGTGGTCTGTCTGCC
Source organism: uncultured Victivallales bacterium (assembly GCA_903933565.1). Taxonomy (GTDB): domain Bacteria; phylum Verrucomicrobiota; class Lentisphaeria; order Oligosphaerales; family JAFGRS01; genus CAILUI01. Next base: position 3,478 of record CAIZKT010000081.1, read on the forward strand.
GTATCGGGTTGCGCGAGAACACCCGCCGTCAGGCATGGCACAGGCGCCAAGCCAAAGCGGTGTCGCGGTCGCCGCCGACGACCTTGCCACGCGCACTCCACCTGGCCGACGCGCGATATGGACTGCGTGCGGCAGAGGGCCGCGGACGCGGCCCGTCGACGCCGCTTTCACTGCCGACGGTACGACGGCGGTCGTTATCTTAAACAGCCCTGATTGGCGGGATACCCCTGCGACGGTTAGTTTGATGCACGACGCGGAGAGCCGGACAAGAGGTCAGCACGGCGCGGAGTCCGGGTCCCATTCCGCCCTTTGTCCGCTTCGGCGGTCGAGGAGCGACTGACCATGGAGCCATCCCCGATGTGGACGAAACGCAGGCGGCTGCTGGAGATCTGCGGTTGGGCCGCCCTCGTGCTCTGGGTCGGCGCGACCCCGGGGCTTGGCCAGGCGCCTGCGGTCGCGGCGGCGCAGGCGGCCCTGCGGCAGGCCGGCGCCGACGTGGACAAGCAGGCCGCGGCCGTGCGTAGTCTCGCCGCACTGGGCGCCCCGGCAGAGGCCGCGCTGATCACCGATCTCGCCGCCGCCGACCGGCAGGTGCGCCTCAATGCCGCCCTGGCCTTGGGCCGGCTGCGGGCAGCCCCCGCCGTAGAACCCCTGCTGGCCCGCTGCCGTGAAGATGCTGATCCCGAAGTCCGCAGCGGCTGCGCGGAAGCCTTGGGCCGGATCGGAGACCCGCGCGCGGTGCCGCCACTGCTCGGACAGTTGACCGGAGCCGAAGCTCACGAGCTCGACCGCCGCGGTGCCGCGGTCGCCTTGGGTAACCTGCGCGCCAGCGCCGCGGTGGACGCCTTGCTCAAGCTGCTCGACTCGGCCAACTGGGAGGAGCGCTGGCGTGCCGCCGTCGCCCTGGGCCAGATCGGCGACCCGCGGGCCCGTACCGCGCTGGGACGGCTGGCGGGCGACGGCAATGCGGTGGTGGCAGGCTGTGCCGCCTGGGCCAGCAGCGCGCTGGTGAACGCGCCTGAGGTCAAGGCGCTGGAGCGCAACCTGCGGGGCGCCGACGACGCCGTGGTCTGGGGCAGCGCCTGGGCCCTGGGGATCATCGGGACCACGGGTGCGGTCGAGGCCTTGCTCGCGGCGGGCAAGAAGGGCCCCCCCGCCGCACAGAACGCCAGCCGCGTGGTGCTCGCCTGGCTCGGCATGCCAATGACCACTGCGGCCACCTCCGCGGCGACCGCCACTCCCACTCCGGTGGTGGACGGCGGCGGCTTCCAGGCCCTGGAGGAGCGCTGGACCGACCGCTATGGGAAGCTGGACCTCCGCGTCACCCGCCCCGTGATCCTCGGCAGCCAGGGCAGCAGACCTGAACTGAGCGCCCAGGCCCGCCCCTGCCTGTACCGGCTACCGAACCAGGATCTGCTGCTGGTCGTTGAGCCCGCGCCGGAATCCGCGGCGACTCCCTGGACCGGGTTGCGCTCCCGCGACCATGGGCAAACCTGGCTGCCGGAAACCCTACCAGTCCAGCGGCTTGCCGCGCTGGCCACGCTGCGAAACGGCTCCGTCCTCGCATACGACCAGTATCTCTTCCAGAAAGAGGCTCTGCAGTACGTCAGCGACCTCAGCGTGTCCGCCGACGGCGGGGGCTCGTTTGGGGCGCTCCAACTGGCTGAGTTCACACTGTCGGCCAAACCAGCGGCAGTCCGCCTGCCCAAGGAGGTCGTCGAGGCGTACACAACGAGCTCGGCGCGCGGGTCCGGACAGGCCTGCCCGAGTTTCAGCCCCCGCATCGTCGAGGGTGGCGACGGCAGCCTGGTGGCGTGCGGCCCCTGGCGCGCCGAAGAGGCCATCCGTCCAGGCGGCATCTGCTACCGCTCCACGGACAGCGGCAGGAGCTGGACCGCAGGCGCCGTGCTGGCCCGTGACGAGGTGACCGCGCTGGCGCTGGCCAGCGGCGGCGGAAAACGCCTGGTGACGCTGCTCGCCCGCGGCACCGAGCCGACCTTGCACGCCTCGTACTCCGCCGACGGCGGGGCAACCTGGTCGGAACCGCGAAGCCTGCGGGAGCGCGCCGCCGCCGTCGACCTCTGCCGCCTGTCCAGCGGCGTCCTGGTGTGCTGCTATGGCGGCCCCGGGCTATCCCTGATGTTCAGCGTCGACGGCACGGGCAAGGCCTGGACCGACAAGATACGGCTCGCCGACGCCGCCGACGGAGTATCGGGTTCGGCCTCTCTCTGCGAGGCCGGCCCAGACCGGCTGCTGCTGGTATACGGTCAGCAGGGCGTCTTCCCCGAGTTGGGCACCGCTGTCACAACCGCGCTGCGCAGTGTCATCATCACCGTCACGCGCCCCGGGGCTGGCCCCGGCGCCGCGCCGTAGCACTCAGAAGAAGGGCATCCACATGTCGTCTTATCGTCCGGCGCCGACGCTCTCACAGATCGGCATGTTAGGCCTGTCCATCCTGGTTGCTGGCGGCTGCCGAACCCTGGCAGTCCCCGCCACCACGTCGCCCACCCTGGCGCCCGGCCGTGAGGCGGAATGGAATCTGACCCGCGGCACCTGGACCCTGCACGACGGGGTCCTGGAGCAGACGAACCTTGAAGGTCGCGGCGTCGCGCTCTTGCTCGCACCCGCGCTGGCCGACTTCGTGCTGACGCTGGACCTCCGCATCCTGCCAACCGGCCCCGGCGTGCGCGCCGCTGCCATCGCCTTCCGGGCCACCGGCACCCTGACCTACTACTGGGCCCACCTCGATGCGAAGAACAGCCAGGTGATCCTGGTACACTCCACGCCCGACCAACCCTGGCACGAGATCGCCCGGCGACCCTGCCCCATCAGCGTCGACGCCTGGCACAACGCTCGCCTCGAATGCCGCGGCACAAGCATCCGCCTCTCTTTGGACGGCCAGGAGATCCTCAGCGCGGAAGACGCCACCCTCGGGGCCGGGAGGATCGGGGTCGGGACGAGTCAGGGGCAGGTGCAGTACCGCAATGTCCGCATCGAAGGCGAGGTGCAAACGGACGCGGCTCCCCTGCGTGAAGAGACCCCACCGCCGCCACTCTACACGGTCATCTCCCGCGGCGAGGCGGCCGGGACCTACCAGGCCTTCCCAGACGCCTGCCGGCTGCAGAATGGCGACATCCTCTGCGCCTTCTATGCCGGCTATGGGCACGTCTCGCTGCCCAACGAGAGCTGGCCCAAAGGGGGGCGCCTCTGCATGGTGCGCTCCAGCGACGAGGGACGCACCTGGACCACCCCCGAGGTCCTGTTCGACGACGGCGATGACAACCGTGACCCGCACCTGACGCAACTGCGGGACGGCTCGCTCCTCTGCAGTTTCTTCTCGTTATATATGGATGGCACCACACGCAAGGGAACCGGCGCGCAGATCGTCCGTTCCCGCGATGGCGGCAAGACCTGGTCCGCCGCCGCCCGCGCTGTCGCTCCTGGCCACTACTGCTCGGCGCCGGTGCGCGAACTGCCGGACGGTACCTGCATCCTCGGCACCTATGACGAGAGCAACGGCAAGGCCTGGGGGGGCGTGATCCGCTCGACCGACCAAGGCGAGACCTGGGGCGCAGCGATCGCCATCGGCAAGGACTCGGGCGTGTACCTGGACGCGGAAACCGACCTGATCCTGCGCCAGGATGGCAGCCTCTACGCTGCCCTGCGCAGCAGCAAGGTCCACATGTACTATGCCACTAGCAGCGATCTCGGGCTGACCTGGTCGCCGGTGCAAGACATCGGCTTCGACGGCCACGCGCCGCACTTCACCCGGCTGAGCACCGGCGAGGTCCTGCTGACGCACCGCTTGCCGCAGACCGCACTGCACGTCAGCCGCGACGACTGCAAGACTTGGCAGGGCCCCTACATCCTCGACCAGGTGATCGGCGCCTACCCCGCTACCGTGGAACTCAAGGACGGGACAATCCTGGCGATCTACTACACCGAAGGCAACGGCAGCCACGTGCGCGCCCTCCGCTTCAGGCTCAGACAGGATGGCATCGACCTCCTGCCACTGGAGTAGAACCCATGCCGCCGATCCCAGGTCATGCCGGTGGAAATGCGGCGGGCCGCCGCCGCGCCCGAGGCCGGACGCCTCTCCACGCCTGGCTTCGCCGTGCGGTATCATATTACGCCTTAGCAAGATCGAGTGCCAAGGAGAACGACCGGTATGGACATCAGACAATACTCGCGGTGGCCGCTGGGGATGTGCGCTATCGCGCTTCTGCTGTTTCTGCCAGGCGTTGCCCTGGCCCTGGAACTGACGACTGGCGGCCAGTCGGCCTGCGTTCTGATCGTGCCTGACGAGGCCCTGCCGGTGGTCAGTTTCGCCGCGCAGGAGCTGCGTGAACACGTCGCCCTGGCCAGCGGCGCCAAGCTAGAGGTGGTGAAAGAGAGCGAGGACCGGCCCGACGGCAAGGCGCGCGTCTACCTGGGCGCCTGCCGGGCCACGCAGGCGGCGCTTACCCTCGCCTGGGAGGAGCTGCCCCACAGCACCGCCGTGCTGCGAACCGAGGGCAACCGGCTCTTCCTCTGCGGCCGCGACGGCGAGGGCGCCCCCTTGTTGGATAGCACCTCGGCCGGCAGTCTGTTCGCCGTCTACGAATTGCTGGAACGCCACCTCGGCGTCTGCTGGCTCTGGCCGGGGGAGCTGGGCACTGCCGTCCCGCGGCAATCCAGCCTCAGCCTGCCAGCCCTCGATCTCCAGGTCCGCCCACGCTTCCTGCACACTCGCATCCGCTTTGGCGGCCTCTCGCTCACACCGGCCGGTTTCAGCAGCCTGGCAGCGCGGGCCGAGTTTGCCGACCAGCAACTGCGTTGGCTGCGGCGGCACCGCTTCAACCGCGGCATCAGCCTGGAGTATGGCCATGGCTTCGAGGATTACTGGAACCGTTTCAACGCAAGCCACCCGGAGTACTTCAACCTTCTGCCCGATGGCAAGCGGCGCTCGGACCCCCTGTACCACGGCGGCGAGGGCCGGCTGATCTCGATGTGCGTGTCCGAGCCGGGCCTGGCCCGCGAGCGGGTGCAGGAGTGGCAGCAAAAGCGCACGCCGGAGAGGCCTTGGATCAACTGCGCCGAGAACGATACCAGTGGCAAGTGTACCTGCGCCAACTGCCTGGCCTGGGACACGCCCGGCACGGCCGAGGGCCCGCCGGAGTTGGCGCCAGCTGAAGCGCTCCGGCTGGCGGCGGAAGACTTCGCCGCCGGCAAGGCGGAGTGGTTCGGCCGCCTGGGCTCGGTCTCGGACCGCTACGCGCGCTTCTGGCTGGCCACCCAGGCGGAAGCTCGCCGCCTTGACCCCGAGGCCACCGTCCTGGCCTATGCCTACGCCAACTACAAAGACGCACCCCGGCAGACGAAACTCAACGACCATATCGTCATCGCGATTGTCCCGGGCCTGATGTACCCCTGGACGAACGAGAAGCGGCAAGCGTTCCGGACGCAGTGGGAGGGCTGGGCCAAGGCTGGCGCACGACTGTACCTACGGCCGAACTACACCCTCGACGGACACGCCTTCCCGATCTTCTACGCCCACAAACTCGCCGAGGACTTCAGCTTTGCCGCCGAACGGGGCCTCATCGCCACCGACTTCGACTCGCTCACCTGCCAGTACGGCATCCAGGGACCGAACCTCTATGCCTTGGTCCGCCTGCATGAGCACCCCGACTGGTCGTTCGCGCGGATCATGGCCGAGTACAGCGCCGCGTTCGGCCCGGCAGCCAAGGCGGTCGAAGCGTATTTCGCCCATTGGCGTGAGATCTCGGACAGAGTCACCGACGCAAGCCTCCAGGAAGCGGTCCGGCTCAGCGGCGCGGAGGGCGGAAGTTGGGGGCGCTTCTACCTGGTCGCCAACGCGATCTTCACGCCGCCGGTGATGGCGCAGGGCCAGGCTCTGTTGGAGCAGGCCCGCCTCGCGGCGGCCGGTGAGCCCAGCGCTGAACGGCGCGTAGCCTTCCTGGCAAAGGGCCTGCACCACGCCGATCTCTGCCTCGCGGTGGAGCGGGCCCGGCGCGAGTACGTCGCCTCCGGCAACCTGCCAGACTACCAGGCCGCGCTGGCGGCCCTGGACGACTTCCGGCGCGCCGTCGAGGGCGAGAACGTCATCGGTCCCGGCATCCTGCGCTACCTCGAGGCCGCCAACTGGGACCGCTCGCTGCTGACCATCCTCAAACAACCCGGAGAGCGCCTGCCTGGCCCGTGGAGATTCCAGTTCGATCCCGAGAAGAAGGGCTTGACCCTGGGCTGGAACCGGGCCGAATGCGCTGACAGCGACTGGCCCCAGATCGGCATCAGCAGCGCCTGGGAACAACAGCCCCCAGGCAAGCAGTGGGAACAGGAGCACGGCCAGGGCTACGATGGCCTGGCCTGGTACCGCACCAGCTTCAGCCTCAGGGCAGCCCGCCCCGGCGAACGTGTCTCACTGCTGTTCGGGGCCGTGGACGAGGCCTGTGTCCTCTGGATCAATGGCCAGCAGGCCCTCGAACGCACGTACGATGCGGCCAAGGACCCAAACAGTTGGCAGGAGGCCTTCGAGGTCGACGTCACCCCCTGGGTGCGCTACGACCAGCCCAACACCCTGGCGCTGCGGGTCGAGGACAACGCCGGTGCGGGCGGCATCTGGCGGCCCGTGTGGCTGCTCCAGGCCGAGCCGGTGGCGCACGGCGCCGCCAACCTGGTGCCCGATGGCGGCTTCGAGGCGGGGGCGAGCGCCTGGAAGACGCATGCCGCCGCGGGCGAATTCCGCTTTGAGATTGACCGCACGCGGGTCCACGGCGGCGAGGCCTCCGGCCGAATCGACTGCCTGAAGCCAGCCGAGCGCGAGCCCGGACCGGGCGTCGGCACCGCCTGGGGACGCTGGTATCAGACCGGCCTGCCGGTCCAGCCAGGCAAGACCTATCGGCTACGGGCCTGGGTCCTGACCGCGAAGGAGTTTGCGGGTACCGCCGACGTCTGGCTGCGCTCGGCGACCGGCGGCGCTGGCCCCGGCAACCACAGCGTGCGCCTGTTGCCCACGCATGGCCTCTGGCGGCAGGTCGAGTTCAACGGCATCGTCCCCGGCGAGAACACGGCCGCGATCTACCTCAACCTGATGGGCGGCACAGGCAGCCTCTGGTTCGACGACGTGGAGCTGGTGGAAAGCCCTCCCGACGGCCAGTAGTCTGGTGGAGATGCGGTGGGCTCCACCGCCCGCTGGAGATGCGGTGGGCTCCACCGCCCGCTGGAGATGCGGTGGGCTCCACCGCTCGCTGGAGATGCGGTGGGCCGCCACCGTGGTTTGGTGG
>CAIZKT010000082.1:0-6906 GCA_903933565.1 uncultured Victivallales bacterium
GCGCCGCCGCGACCGCGCTGGGAACCGGCGCGCTCACGGGGCTGAGCGCCTCGGGGCCCGTCGGCGCCTCCCGGAACAGCGCGTTGGCGAGTTGCGCGATCACCGCGGAGTCGAAGGGGGCCAGCCCCGCCAGAGGGTCGACGCTGGCCAGCCCCGGAGCAGCGGTTGGGGCTTGGTTGGGGGTGATCATTTCGGCCACGCATACTCATGGTAGAGGTCGACATCGACGTTTTCCAGGACCCCGAGCGCATCCTCGGTCAACACCGCCGCCGAGCAGTAGAGCGAGACCAGGTAGGAAGCGATGGTGGTGGCGTCGATGCCCATGAAGCGCACCGACAGACCCGGTGCCTGCTCGCCGGGCAGACCGGACTGGAACAGGCCGACGACACCCTGCTTCGCTTCGCCCGTGCGCAGCAGCAGGATGCTACTCTTCTCGCTGCCCTTCTTGCCCGTGAGCGGAATCTTGTCGCTCGGCACCAGCGGAATGCCGCGCCAGGTCAGGAACGGGTTGCCGAAGAGGGTCACCGTCGGCGGCGGCACCCCGCGACGGGTGCATTCGCGCCCGAACGCCGCAATGGCGCGCGGGTGTGCCAGGAAGAACGCGGGCTCCTTCCAGACTTTGGCCAGCAGTTCGTCGAGGTCGTCAGGCGTCGGGGCGCCTTTGCGGGTCGGGATACGCATCGAGGGCGCCGCGTTCTTGAGCAGGCCGTAGTCGGCGTTATTGATCAGCTCGAACTCCTGCCGTTCCTTGAGGTTCTCGACGGTCAGGCGCAGCTGCTCCTTGATCTGGTCGTGCGGGCTGTTGTAGAGGTCAGAGACGCGGGTGTGGACGCCGAGCACGGCTTTGATCGAGCTTAGCACGTACTCGCGTGGCCGCTCCACGTAGTCAACGTAGGCTGTGGGCAGCGGCTGGTCGGTCTTGGCCGCGCAGAGCACCACCTGGGCCGCCTCGCCCTCCTTGGCGCGGTTCACCCGGTAGACGCCAGCTTCGACCGGGACCCAGGACAGCAGCCGCGGCAACCAGCGCGGCGTGATGATCTGGCTCTGGACTACCGTCTTCTGCGTGTTGGCTAGCTGCCGTGCGGCGGCATCGCCCAGGACCTTCCGATTCAGGGTCTCGTCGGACATCGTCTGTTTCTCCTGCTTCCTGGTGGTGGGCCTGCGCTGCGCCCGTGGGGCTCTACTCGCCATGGCCGTCCCCTACCATAGTATTCCCATGGTTACACTTACTCGGGAATGCCAATTCTGCAACTCTATAGGATTTGGAATGTTACGAACACGTCCCCGGGTGAGTCTGGAACGCACGCAGAAGGGGGCGCGGCCGCGAGGGCTAGTAGCGCGGCAAGGACGGGTCGATGCGCTCGGCCCAGGCGTCGACGCCGCCATTGAGGATCAGCAGGCGTCCGAAGCCCGCCTTACGCAGCAGTTGGTAGGCCTGCAGACTGCGCGCGCCGCGGTGGCAGTGGAGGGTGTAGGTCGTGGCGGAGTCCAGCTCGTGCAGGCGCGCGGTCAACTCGCTCAGGGGAAAGGGAATCGAGCCGGGAATCTGCACGATCTGGAATTCGTGTGGCTCACGGACATCGAGGAGGCGGAAGCTCTCGCCGGCCTGCCGCCGTTGGTGGAAGTCTTCGACGCTGTGGCTGGCGATGCCGCGGCCGTCGACCTCGGGTTCACTGCCGCGCAACTGGCAGAAGGCGTCGTAGTCGATGGGGGCGGTGACCGTGGGCGCCGTGCCGCAGACCGCGCACTTCGCGTTCTTGCGTACGGCGAGTTCGCGGAAGGTGAAGGCCATGGCGTCGAACATCACGAAGCGGCCGATGAGCGAGTCGCCGACCCCGAGGATGAGCTTCAAGACTTCCAGCGCCTGCAACGAGCCGACGATCCCCGGCAGCACGCCGAGCACGCCGCCCTCAGCGCAGGAGGGGACGAGGCCGGGCGGTGGGGGCTCGGGGAACATGCAGCGGTAGCACGGTCCACGCTTGGCATCGAAGACGCTGACCTGCCCGTCGAAGCGGAAGATGCTGGCGTAGACGTTGGGCTTGCCCGAGAGTACGCAGGCATCGTTGACCAGATAGCGGGTGGGGAAGTTGTCGGTGCCGTCGGCGATGATGTCGTACTCCTGGAACAGGTCCATGACGTTCCAACTCGATAGATGCAGCGAGTGAGGCACGATCTCGATCTCGGGATTGAGCTGGGTCAGGCGCTCGCGGGCGGCCTCGATCTTGGGGCGGCCGACGTCGGCGGTGCTATAGAGGATCTGGCGCTGGATGTTGGTCAGGTCGACGGTGTCGAAGTCGACCACGCCGATGCGGCCGACGCCTGCGGCGGCGAGGTAGAGCGTCAAGGGAGAGCCCAGCCCCCCGGCGCCGATGCAGAGCACCTTGGCGCTCTTCAGGCGCTTCTGGCCAGCCAGGGTTACCTCCGGCATGATCAGATGCCGGCTATAGCGCAAGATCTCGTCGCGCGAGAGCTTTACCTCCGGGGCGCCGCCGGCGATGGCGGGGACGATGGTGAGCACGTCGCCGTCTTTGAGGGCCACGGCGGCGAGGGTTGGGGCGAGGTCGCGGACGTTCTGGTCGCCCAGGTAGAGGTTGACGAAGCTACGCAGTTTGCCCGAGTCGTCAAAAAGCTGTTTACGCAGGTCGGGGCTCTTCTCGGCGAGGGCGAGCATGGCGCCCTCGGCGGTCAGCGCCTCCACCGCGAGGCTCTTGGCGCCGCCGACGTAGCGCCGCAGCGGCGTGGGAATGAGGATCGAGACAGCCATCGGATGATCTCCTTGGAGGGTTACGGTGGCGCCGTGGGGTGGTCCTGGATCTCAACCTCGACGAAGGCTCCGCCCGGCTCGGCGAGCGCGAAGGCGCTGAGGTCGGTCGCGCGGCCCTGCTGGACCGCGCAGATCAGGTACAGGTAGCCGCACCAGGCGTGCGTGCGGTCATACTCCGAAGGCTGCGCCGGGTGGTCGGGGTGGCTGTGATAGTAGCCGATGACATCCTGACCGCTGGCGCGGGCGTACTGTTCCATCTGCAACTGGAACGCGGGGGGCACGAGGTAGCGCCGCGCCTGGTCTCCGGAGTGCTCGTTCGGGGCGGCCTTGATCTCGGTCACCCGCCAGGGCGCGGTGGTGCCGTCGCCCTCACCCACGAGGGCGCCGCAGGACTCGCTCGGGTACTGCGCTTCGGCGTGCTGCCGCAGGGCGCGTTCGAGGGGCTCCGGAAGCCTGCTCAGGGCGGGCCGACTCATGGATTCTCCTCGTCCCAGGATGGCTGCCCGAGCGACTTCATGACGTTGTCCGGCAGGATCGCCACGATGAGGCCGCGCTCGAGGCCCTCGGCGACCTGCAGCGCCGCAGCGATGGCGGCCCCGCCGCTGGTTCCGGCCGGGAGCCCTTCCTCGCGCGCCAGGCGCCGCGCCATCGCCTGCGCCGCTTCGGTGGCAACGTCGACCTGGCGGTGCATGAGACTGGCGTCGAAGATGGGCGGCACCTCGGTCGAGGCGAAGTGTTTGGTCCCCTCTATCCCGTGGTAGGCAGCGTCGGGCTGTACCGCGATCCGCTGCACGGCCGGGTTCAGTTCCTTGAGGCGGCGGCTGACCCCGGTGAAGGTGCCGCTCGTGCCCATGATGGCCACGAAGTGGGTGATCTGGCCCTGGGTCTGCTCCCAGATCTCCGGGGCCGTGCTCTCGTAGTGGGCGCGCCAGTTCATGGGGTTGCTGTACTGATCCAGATAGACGTAGCGGTCGGGGTGCGCCGCCGCCATCTGGCAGGCTACCGCCCGAGCGCCGTCGGCGCCCTCCTGCGCATCGGTCAGCACCAACTCGGCACCGAGCAGGCGCAGCAGCCGCTGGCGCGCCGCGCTGGTATTCGCCGGCAGGCAGAGCGTCACCCGATGGCCGCGGGCGGCGCCGATCTGCGCCAGGGCGATGCCGGTATTGCCGCTGGTCGAGTCCAGCAGGGTCCGGGTCCCGCCGCCGAGCAGGCCCCGCGCTTCGGCATCGCGGATCATCCACAGCGCCGGCCGATCCTTCACCGAGCCGGCGGGGTTCATCCACTCGACCTTGGCGTAGATCTCCGCGCCGGAACCGGGGGCTCGGATACGCCGGAGCCGTACCAGCGGCGTCTGGCCGACAGGCGCCAGGCCAGTCGGCTCGGACGACACCCCAGGCAGTCTCCCGTCGGTCGCCTTCAAGATGGATTGAGAGGGTATTTGCAGTGACACGTGAGGACACTCCCTGATGGTCTCGTCCCCTGAGTCGGACTCTCACGCCGCGGGCGCCTACTGTACGCGGCCAGACCCTTGCGGGCAACCGGAGCAGCGCAGCGGTCCGATCCTCGATGGGGCTGGATGACTCTCCTCAAATGCAGAAATCGGACTCCACAAGCTGGTCCATCAGCCGGGCCGGTTCGAGACACTTGGGTTTGCCGACGACGCGGGCCGGCACCCCGGCGACGGTGGAATGGGGCGGCACCTCGCCCAGGACGACGCTACCGGCCGCGATCTTCGAGCCATCGCCGATACGGATATTCCCAAGGATAATTGCACCCGCCCCGATCAAGACGCCGTGGCCGACCTTGGGATGGCGGTCGCCGGACTCCTTGCCGGTGCCGCCGAGGGTCACGCCGTGCAGCATGGAAACATCGTCGCCGACCACCGCCGTCTCGCCAATGACCACGCCGGATCCATGATCCATCAGGACGCCTTTGCCGATCCGGGCCGCAGGGTGAATATCCACATCGAAGGCCTCGGAAATCCGGTTCTGCAAGCACAACGCCAGTGACTGTCGCTCCTGCTGCCAGAGCCAGTGGGCGATGCGGTAGGATTGCAGAGCGTGGAACCCCTTGAAGTGCAGGAACGGCTGCACCACGCTGCGCGCTGCCGGGTCGCGCTCCATGACCGCGCCGAGATCACCGCGGACCGCCGCCCCGATCTCGGGCGCGCTCGCCAACGCTTCGCTGAAGACGTCGCGCAGGGCAACGGCCGGCAGGTAAGACGAGGCCAACTTGCCGGCTAGGAAGAGGGAAATGGCCGATTCCAGCGACCGGTGTCGCAGAATCGTGTCGTGCAGGTACCCCGCCAGCATCGGCTCCGCCTGAGCCGCGACGGCAGCCTCGCGGCGAAGCCGCTCCCACATGGCGTCCTCTGTGGCTTCTGTGGCTGACATGAGCTTGATCCCTACCTGACATAACTATTTCGAGTGAGATAGTAGTTACGGTAGCGCTTCCCTGTCCCTCTGCAAGTCCAGGTGAAGGCGAAAAGAACCGCCTACCCCGGCCGGAACGGGTGCGCCCTGGACGGGTTGGCGACACGCCCTGCTGGCCTCCGGTGCGGCGCATCACCTGCGCTATTTTCCCTGATGCTGCGGCTTGACAAGCTGCAAGTTCTACCCATGTTATAATGTTGATAGACAACCTAGACAACCTAGACAACCTAGACAACCTAGACAACCTAGACAACCTAGACAACCTAGACAACGGACGAATCGAGTTAGGTAGCAGTTAGGGACGTCATGTTCGAGAGCAGACAGATCAGAGGCAGCAGATCGGCGTGTCGCCGATGTCTTGTCCGTGCCCCGGCTGCGGAAGGGAGCGTAGGGTGGATGGGTTGACGGTCTGCTGATTCAGTCATAGCATCATCCACAACGCCCGCATCCGGGATCTCCGCTGCGGGCGTTTTTGCGTTTGCGGGACGTGGTTCCAGTACTTAGGGCGAGGTCTGTATGCGGCGTCAGCGGTTCATCGTACAAAACGAGTTCGGCATGCATCTGCGGGTTGCGCAGCGGGTTGTGGAGACGTCCCGGAGACAGTCTTCACAGGTCACGCTCTGCCGGGGATGCACCAAGGCCAATGGGTGCTCCATCTTCGAGCTCCTTCTCCTGCAGGCAACGCAGGGGTCGGAGGTGGAGTTGGTCGTCTGCGGTGGGGATGAGGAGAGAGCGCTGCGCGAACTGGGGGAGGTGTTCTCAGGGGGCGCGGGGATATAGGATGAGTCAGGTAGAGTCAACGCACGGTCACGTACAGGGCTTCTCCGCACAGGGTGGAGCGAGCCGGACAACAGGAGATGGTAAGATGAGCAGCAGATCAGAAAAGGCGCCGAAACCCGCCCAGCCAACCCACCGCAGCGACCGTCGTCGCCGCGCGCCTGCCCTCGGCGCAGTGGCCCGGACGGCACCTCCCGACCAGGAAACACCCGCCGACACGGCCGGACCCGGCACCGCCAGGACCGGCAGCCGTAACGACACCGGCCTCATCGAGGTCACCTTCGCCTATGCGGCTGGCAGCCCGGTGGAGGGCGTCCAGGTCGCGGGCGACTTCAATGGCTGGGACGCCAGCGCGCAGCCCCTGAAGTCGGTGGGGGGCGGCGTGTTCGAGGCGAAGGTGCGGCTCCCGCCCGGCGAGCACCAGTACAAGTTCGTCGTCGCTGGCAACTGGGTGGAAGATCCTGCGGCGGAACAACAGACGCCGAATGGGTTCGGAACCCGCAACAGCGTGGTTCAAGTCCGGCCTACGCCTGGGTCTGCGCCCTCCCGGTAAACTGGCTGCCCCCGGCCTGCGCCGGGGGCAGTTCCCATACCGCGGGGGCGAACTGGCAGCCGGAACCTCTCTGACATATGAGGCTCTTGCGGAACCGCGCATCTGTCTCTGGAGCCCGCGCTGCCCAGCCCGTTCCGGGCGGGTTCGCGGTATCCCGCTGTGGCCCTGGAGCCCGCGCTGCCAGCGCCCGTTCCGGGCGGGTTCGCGGTATCCCCACCGGCCCTGGAGCCCGCGATGCCAGCGCCCGTTCCGGGCGGGTTCGCGGTATCCCGCTGTGGCCCTGGAGCCCGCGCTGCCCAGCCCGTTCCGGGCGGGTTCGCGGTATCCCGCCGTCTGCAAGAACCCAGATACGGCGGAAGCCCCGGCAGAGCCGGTGCGGA
>CAIZKT010000083.1:0-11090 GCA_903933565.1 uncultured Victivallales bacterium
GGTGGAGAGGCGCCTGGCCTCAGGCGCGGCGGTGGCGGCCCAGCGCAGCTTCAGTGGTCGTTCAGGGGTTGGCACATTGGGAGACGTCATGAGGACCCTATTCAGGCTGGGAGTTGGTTGCGTCTTGGTGGTGGCTGCGGGCGTTCTGCCTGCCGCCGAAGCGGAAGGAGTGGCCCGCCTGGGCCCCTCCATCCGTGACTTCGGGGTCTTGCCCAGCAACAGTGCCGCGGCCAACCGGGACAATCTGCAGAAGGCCATAGACTGGGCTTCGCCCCGCGGCGCGGCGCTGTTTGTCGAGCCCACCGACACCCCGTATCCCGTCGCCGGCGGCGTGGTTCTGCGCGCCAACGTCTCGCTGCTGGGAGTGCATGGGCCGGTGGGCCGCGGCACCCGCCACCCCGACAAGCCGCAGCCGGTGGGCAGCGTTTTTCGCATCGAAGACGAGCGGAACGCCTTCCTTACCGTCGAGTCCTCCACCCAGGTCCGAGGCATCCAATTCTGGTATCCGAACCAGACCCTCGACGACCCGGCCAAGATCATTCCCTACCCGCCGACGCTCCGCGCCTCGCCCGACAAGGCGGTCTTCGGCGTCACGCTCTCGTGCCTGACCTTCTTCGGCGAGTACTTCGCCATGGACTTCGCCTCGCCCCGGACCTGCGAACAGCTCCTCTTCGAGCACTGCTATGGCTACCCGCTCAGCGGCCGGTTCATCCGCATTGACAAGTGCTACGACATCCCGCGCATCCTGCACTGCCACACCAACCCCGCCAACCAGCGCTGCTTCCGCGGCGACTACGCCAAGGCGGTCATCGATGCGGTCGTGGCGCAGCGGACCTTCGCCTACGACCTGGACCGCACCGACAACGCCCAGGTGGTCGACGCCTTCGCCTTTGGCGCCTGGGGCGGCATCCGCCTGGGGCCGGCGACCTATGGCCAGATGACCAACTTCAACTTCGACTGCGTGGCGGTCGGCATCCTGAAGCAGGGCGATGGCGACTTCAACCGCAACTGGATGATTGCCCAAGGCTCGATTATCGCCAACACCGGCGGCAAGCTGGACGAGATCCACCCGATCATCGTCGAGGGCCGCGGTCACCTGGCCATCAGCAACGTCGAGGCCTTCGCGGGCGGCAATGGCGCCCTGACCTGCATCGGGAAATCGCAGGATTTCCTGCTGGTGCGCGGGACTCAGCGCCTCACCGTCAGCCTGGCCAACTGCCGGATGCGGAACTATGTGGCCGACCACCCGGTGACGCTGCAGAACCCCCAGGCCCTCATCCAGGCCGTCGCCTGCGTCGACAAGGACCTGCAGCCGTTCAACCAGCTGCCGGGTAAATAGCCCGGCCGCACTCGGCCTGCGCGCCTAGTTGCGCTGGATCGACCCAGTAGCGCGCCCCACAGCCAGGACATCTGATCTCGACCTGTTGCGGGTCCATGAGTCTCTCCTTCTCGCAGGCCTCTCCGCCGCGCCAAAGCGCCCCCACGCCAGTTCGCCAGGCTCACGGTTTGCGACAGGGCCGCCCCTCGCGACTCGACCGCAAGCGTGCTTGTTATCTTGAAGCCCTGGTCAACCCACGGCCTGTCCTTGCCCTCGTCGGCAGTTCGGGTATCTTGGCGTTGCCGTCGGGGATCAGGGTTGCGGTCGGGGGTGAACGGACGCCTGAAGAGGGGGCCTGGCGTTACACACCCGTCCCACGGAGAACCCGAAGGCTGCTCTAGGAGATTCATCATGCAAGCCACTCTTCTTGCCGTCGCGCTGCCCCTGCTCTGCGGCGCAGCGCTGGCCCAGGCGCCGTGGCAGCCTGAGGAGTACCCGATCAGCTACTGGGTCGGGCCACCCAGGGAGTTCAACACCCTCGCCGCCTGGCAGACGGTCAAGGACTGCAATTTCACGGTCTGCGGGCAGTATGGCGGCTACTCGCGGGCGGACAACCGCACCCGGCTCGACTTCTGTGCCCAGCTTGGGCTTAAGGCCATGATCGTCGACGGTCGCACGAGCTGGGAAGCGGCCGCATACGAGGGCCATGCCGAGCTCATCAAGAGCCTGGTGGCCGACTACGGCTCGCACCCCGCGACCTACGGCTACTTCATCCTGGACGAACCCAGCGCTGACCGCTTCCCGGCGCTGGCCAAGGTTAGCCAGGAGCTGCAGCGTCAGGACCCCGGGCACCTGCCCTACATCAACCTACTGCCCACCTACGCCTCGCCGACGCAGTTGGGTACCCCCACCTACGCCGAGCACCTGTAGCGCTTCCTCAGCCAGGTCAAGCCGGCGGTGCTGAGCTACGATCACTACGCGCTGCTGAAGGACGGCAGCGACCGGGTGGACTACTTTGAGAACCTCGAACTGATCCGCGACTATGGACGGCGCTACGGCGTGCCGACGTGGAACATCCTCCTCTCGCTGCCCCACCTGAACTATCGTGAGCCGAGCGCCGACGAGATGCGCTGGCAGGTTTACACCTCGCTGGCCTACGGCAGCAAGGGGCTGATGTGGTTTACCTACTGGACCCTGCCGGCGTGGGAGAAGGAGTTCGGCGGCTGCGCCATCGTCAACCCCAAGGGCGAGCCGGCGCGGCTGTACCCGATCGTCAAGCAACTGAATGGCGAGACGCGGGTGTTGGGCAAGACGCTGCTGGGGCTGACCTCCACCGGGGTCTACCACAGCGGCCAGGTTCCCCTGGGCTGCACCCGCCTCGGCGTGGATGCCCTGATCCAACTCCCCGGGGACCTGCCGCTGCTCATCGGCTTCTTTACCGACGCATCGGGCCAACAGTACGCCATGCTGGTCAACCGCGACCATGCCCAACCGGTCGAGGCGACGTTGGCGCTGAAACCGCACGTGACCGGGCTCACGGAGATCCGCGCCGCCGACGGCGCCGAGCAGCCTCTCGCGCTGGCGGCTGGCAAGGCCAAGCTGAGCCTGGAGGCCGGCGGCGGGCGGCTCCTGCGGCTGACTACCGCCTTCGCCTACGCCGAACTGCCGCAACCCCTGACGGCCCTGGATTTCCATTTCAATACCGCGGCTGACCTGGAAGGCTGGGGTGGACTCAACTCGCTGACGCAACCGGTGGTCAAGGACGGAACTCTGACGCTGACCTTCGCCGGTGCGGACCCGTTCCTGGTACGCAGCTTCCTGCGCCTGCGGCCGGACCAGTACTCCAAGATCCGGGTCCGCCTGCGGCTGGAGAGCGGCAATCCTGAGGGGCAGTTCTTCTGGACCAGCAGCGAGGAACCCGGCTTTGCCGACAACAAGTACCTCAGTTTCCCGCTCCAGCCGGACGGCCAGTGGCACGAATACACGATCCCGGTCGGCGAGCACCCCCTCTGGCAGGGCAAGGCCATCCGGGCCATCCGTCTCGATCCGACCACCGGCGGCGCCACCCCGGGCTCCAAGGTCGAGATCGATTGGATCAAGGGGGAGTGAGCTCGGCGTGAGGTCTATCGCCGCCTTGCGGGTTGATGGAGTCGGACGTTTCGGGAACAAGGAGTCCAGAGGATGACGTGCCCAGCCACCGCATCGACCTGCCGGCCGGGGTATTGGCCCTTTGCCCTGGCCTCCTTTCTCACCGCGGCCTGTGCGCAGGCTCAGGAGTGGGGCGGACCCTTCACCCTCGTGCCGGTGAGCGCTCCGGAACTGGTGCTGGAGGCCGTGCTGCCCGGGACGGCCGAAGGCAACCCCGTGTCGATCAACCGACCGACCGGCGCCGAGAACCAGACCTGGGTGATGACCCGTCGCGAGTCGAACGCCTACGCTATCCGTCCGGCCACCAGCTCCAGCCTCGTGCTTGCGGTTGCCGCGGGCGGCACGGACAATGGCACGCTCGTGGTCCTGGAGACCGACGCCGGCAAGCCCTGGCAGCGCTGGACGATCAAGGCCAACCCCAACGGCTCCTTCAGTCTCCTGGCAGTACACGCGCCGACCAAGGGCCTCGACGACCTCGGCGGCGGCAACCAGCCCGGCGCCCGGCAGGATCTGTGGGACTACAACCCGGCCGACGAACACCTGCAGTGGGTGCTCAAGCCCGGGGTCGGCGCCACGCGCCCGGCGGAATTCGCCGCGGCGGGACGATGCCGGGGCCGAGGGGGTCTGCTACGCTCGCGAGGGTCAGATCCTGGTGGCGACCCGCCTCGGCATTCAGATCTGCGCCGACGATGGCCCAACCCAGGTCATTCTGCCCCTGCCCGACCAGCGCCGCGCGCTCGGCCTCTGCCTCGGCGGGGCGGATGGGGATATCCTGTTCGCGTTCTGCGGCGAGACGATCTGGAAGCGCAAGGTGAAACTGCACGCCCTGGGCGCCTTTTCGCCGTGGACCGGAGTCCGCGGTGCCCCACTCTGAGCCGGAGCGCTCGTTACCCAGGACTGTTCCATTCTGGGGTAGGGGCAGCTCTCCAGAGCTGTCCCCAGCGGCAGGTCTGGAGACCCGCCGCTACCTTTCCCGGCACGAGTCGCGCGACTGCCGGTTTTCTCGAAGCCATGCCCGTTGCCGCGCCGGTGGATAGTAGCCGGCGCGACAGCTAAGGTAGCGGTTACCCGTCTTCGGCGACGCCACCGAGAGGGCGCGGCGAAGGGTTCCGAGAAACAACCGGCTGGGGGCTTGCGGCCATGGACATCGCCCGACACCTGGAACGCCATCCGCTCTTCGCTACCTTTACCCTGCAGACGCTGGCCGAAGCCGTTCGGGCCGGCACGCTGGTCTCATACGAGCCTGGCGACCTCTGTGTCCGCCACGAAGAGGCGGGCGAAATCTTCGGGGTGCTGCTCTCCGGTCGCCTCGAGGCGGTGCGCAACTACGCCTCGCCGGAACGCCAGAACCTGGGCTACATCGAAGCCGGCGAGTGCTTTGGCGAGATGTCACTGTTGACCGGGACCTCGGGGGGAACCGCGGTTGTCGCCCTGACCCCGGCCCAGGCCGTGGTCTTCCTGCAGGAGGCTATCAGCCCACTGCTGGCCCAGAACCGCGAGTCGGTCCAGTTCCTCACCCGCCTGATCACGCGCCGCCTCTCCAAGCCGCAGGAAGGGCCCAAGGCGCCCCGGGCGAAGGCTCAGCGGCTGGCGCTGGGGGCCTTTACGCCGCTGCGGGTACTGGCCCTGAGTTGTCGGCGCAACGACTTGCGCTACTCGTACTTCGACACCACCTCGGAGCAGGCGTTGGCGCGGGGCGAAGTGAGTGGATTGGGTGCGGCTGGCGACGAAGGGGTACACACTCACACCAGCGCCCAGGGCGCCTGGCAGCAAGCGGTCAAGGGCCTCGACCATGAAGCGGCGGTGTTGGCTGCGGTGCGGGCTCTCACGGCGCCGGTCGGGGGTGTACTGGGTTCAATCGCTGAGCTCTCGGTCGTCGGCCATCGCGTCGTCCATGGCGGCGTGCGGTACAACGGTCCGGCCCTGGTCGACGCCGAGGTGAAGCAGGAGATTCGCCGCTTGGCGGACCTGGCGCCGCTCGATAACGAGTACAACCTGCGCGGTATCGAGGCGGGCGAGAAACTCCTGCCCACGGTTCCGCAGGTGGCCGTTTTCGACACCGCATTCCACCTCACCATTCCCCCCGCGGCGCACCGCTATGCTCTGCCGCGCGAATACGCCGACGACCTCGACCTGCGGCGCTATGGCTTCCACGGCATCTCGCACGAAGGCGCGTCTCGAGCCGCGGCCGCGGCGCTGGGGGCGCCGTTCGAGTCGCTGCGGATCATTTCGTGCCACCTGGGCCTGGGCGCCTCGCTCAGCGCCATCGATCACGGTCGGGCCGTGGACAACACCATGGGCTTTACGCCCCTGGAGGGCCTGGTCATGTCGACGCGCTGTGGCGATGTGGATCCCGGGTTGCTGCTGTATCTGTTGCGGCGGGACCAGACGCCGGTGGCGGAGATGACGCGGCGCCTGTTCACCGCCTCGGGCCTGCTGGGGTTGTCCGGCATCTCCGGCGACGTGCTGGAGATCATGGCGGCGGCCGAGTGCGGCGACCCCCGCGCCATGCTGGCCTTGCAGGTGTTCTGCCAACGGGCCCGCAAGTACCTGGCCGCTTTCGTCGGGGTCCTGGGCGGGGTCGACGTCGTCGTCTTCACTGGCGGCGTGGGCGAGAATGCCGCCGGGGCCAGGGCCCGCATCTGTCAGGGCCTGGACTGCATGGGCATTGCCCTCGACGAGGCCCGCAACCGCACCGCCCAGGTCAAACCGGGCGAGGCGGTCGAGGTTTCGTTGCCGCAGTCACGGGCGCATGTGTTCGTGGTCGGCAGTGACGAGGAGCACACGATCGCCTGCAAGACGGTCCAGGCCCTGTCGCACAAGCGCGTCACCGATGTCATCCGCGAGAAGCCGCGCCCCATCCCGATCGGCGTCTCGGCCCATCACCTGCATCTGACCCAGCCTCATGTCGAGGCGCTCTTCGGCCCCGGGCACACCCTCACCTGGCATGCGGATCTGACCCAGCCGGGACAGTACGCCTGCAAAGAACAGGTCAACCTGATCGGTCCCAAGGGCCGCATCGAGCGCGTTCGCGTCCTGGGGCCGGTCCGGCCGGAGAGTCAGGTGGAGATTGCCCGCACCGAGGAGTTCAAGCTCGGTATCGATGCCCCCATCCGCCTCTCGGGCGACCTGGGGGGAACCCCCGGCATTGTGCTGGAGGGACCGACCGGCCAGGTCAAGCTTGACCACGGTGTCATCTGCGCCATGCGCCATATCCACATGTCGCCCACCGACGCCATGGAGTTCGCCCTGCGCGACCATGACGTGGTGCGCATCCGCACCTCGGGCGAGCGCTCCCTGGTGTTCGGCGACGTCGTGGTCCGAGTCCACCCGGACTTTCGCCTGGACATGCACATCGATACCGACGAAGCCAACGCGGCGGAGGTCGGCGTCGGTGCGGTGGGCTACGTGGACTCGATTCAGGCGCGCGCTTCGGGCTGAGCCGCGCCGCGGTCGGCGCGAGTCCGGCGCCTTCCCGGCTCAGTCGAGGCCGACGGCGGGGTCCGGCTCGGTCGTGGTTCGGTCCAGGCCGTACTGCCAGTTCCCCTCATGGGTCGCTTCGAGACGCTCGCCGCCGCGCACGCGGCTCCAGATGCGGGCCACTTCGTCAGACTCATAGGGTCGCCAGATGAACTCGGCGCGCAGACGGCGGGCGCCCATGGCCAGCAGCTCGGGCAGGTGGTGCGACCAGCACAGCGGCAGCGCGTTCACCAGAGTGGTCTGGCCGAGGTCATTGATGGCCAGAAGACGGTCGGCCCGTTTGGATTCAAGGCGCATGCTGCTGGCGCCGCAGGTATCATGATTGCCGCTGCAGCCACCGCGGGCGCTGGAGAAGGCGCACACCGCGGAGATGGCCAGCGGCGTATCCTGGTAGACGATGACGCGGGTTCGCGTCGCCACGCTTGCCAGCAGGCCAGCCAGGTTCTCCCGGCCGTCCTCCGGCGAGCCGGTCACCCAACCAAAGCCCAGTCCCGCCAAGGTGGTAGCGGCGAGCCGGTTGAGCACATAGAGAGGCCAACCGGCCGCCAGATCGAGCGGCCCGCTGAGGTCCAGGTAGGAGAGTCCGGCCAGGTTCGACACTTCCCAACGCTGCTGCCCGGCGTCCTGCAAACGCTTGAGGCGCGGCCGCAGGATGGCGGCCAGCCGGGGCCGGATCACCGCGGGTAACGCCAGGCGCAGGCGGTCCTTGCCGACGCGGGCGGTCAGGGCGGCAATCGCGGGCTCGACCTCGGCGTCCGTCAGACGATGGAGGTACAGCGTGATCTCGGCCGCCGCCTCGAGCTCGCGGTCGGCCAGGCCCGCCAGGAATTCGGGCCGGTCCACCGCGATCTCCCAGGCCACGGGGGGCTCAGTATCCCGCCGGGGGACGGCCCCGCCCGACGCCAGTACCAGCGCCTGAGCAGCATGCTCGCGCAGATGCGCCTCCAGCGCCTCATCGAGAGCCGTCACCACCCGACGGCGCAGGTCGTTGAAGTCCGCCATGCGCGCAAAGCGGCCCTCCGGGTTCGAGACGACCACAGCCCCGCAGGCGAAGACGGTGCCGCCGAGCTTCTGAAAAGCCTGCCGGGCGATCTCCAACACCGCCGCGGGATCGCGCGCTGCCTCACCCGGGGCCGCGGCGGGGATTTCGGCGGTGACGGTCAGCCCGCGCTCCGGGCCCAGCCGTACCGTCGCCGTCGCGGTCCAGGCGCTCGGCAGGCGCGCCACAAGGAAGTCCGTCGGCAGATGCATCCCATAGGCTCCCGGACGCGGAACCGACCAGCGATACGAGCGTTTCACCGCCTGCGACGAGCCGCAGTAAACCGTGGCCCCGACCGGCAGGTGCGGATGCCGTGGGGGCAATGGCACCGCCACCCGCGTGCCGGGTTTGGCCTCGAAAACGCTGCGCCCATCGGGCTTGCCATGCGCCGGGCAGAGACGAATCTCCTCGACGCCGAATCCAAAGGGCTTCTCGCGCTCCGGCAGATCCAGTTGCAGCCCATCGAAGCGCTCCAGCGTGCGTTCACGGACGGTGAAGACGAGCCATTCCGGGTCGCCCTGCAAGACCGTGTCGACAGTGCCCATCGGCGCGCCGCGATGGCCCACCGTGGCCGGGTCCGTCACGCCGCGCTCGCGCGTCGTCTTAACGTGGAACGGCGTCCACGGCCGACTGAAAACGGTCTTCACATCGTGTTCCAGGCTACGGCGTTCGGCGTCGGTCAAGGTCCCATCCAGGAGGGCGCGGTAGTAGCGCGTGACCGTGGCCACATACAGCGGGCTCTTCTTGCGCCCCTCGATCTTGAGCGAGTGTACGCCGGTCTGGCGCAACCCCGGCAGGGCCTCGGCCAAAGCCAGGTCCTTCATCGACATCAGGGCCAGGCTATTCTGCCCATCGTCGACGCGGAACGCATTGCGGCAGAGGTACGAACAGCAGCCGCGGTTACCGCTGACTCCGCGCAGGTGCGAACTCAGCAAGCACAGTCCGCTGTAGGCATAGCACAGCGCCCCGTGCAGAAAGACTTCCACCTCGAGATCGGGCAGGGCCGCCACCTCGGCGATCTCCGCTACATTCAACTCGCGCGCCAGAACCACACGGCGGAGGCCGAGGCGTCCAAGCTGCGCCGCGCCCGCCGCGCTGTGGATGGCCATCTGGGTGCTGGCATGCAGGCGCAGGGCGGGAACCTGCTCGCGGGCCAACCGGCAGAGACCGAGATCCTGCACGATCAGGGCGTCGATGGCGGTCAACTCCAACTGCGCCAGCAGCTCGGCCACCGCGGGAAGCTCGTGCTCCAGCAGGACGGTGTTGAGGGTGACATAGACCCTGCGGGCCGGGCTGAAAGCGCTGTGGGCGTAGTCCGCCAACTCGGCGACTTCGCCCAGGTCAAAATTGGCGGCATCGGCCCGGGCACTGAAGCGCTTCAGGCCCAGGTAGACGGCGTCGGCGCCGTGCTGGAAGGCGGCATAGCCGGCCTCCAAGCTGCCGGCGGGCGCCAGTAATTCAGGCTGTCCAGTGGGTAGCATGGCGTGTGTTGCGGCACCTTAGTAACAGCCTCGTGGCCGTCTGCGAAACGAGTATGAACTGCCGTGCAGACGGGGATCCGGGCGGGGTGTTGACGGCAAAGGTAATGTCGTGCGCCGAGCGCCGGTCTGCAAACCCTTGCGGCGAGTCGGGCCGGGCGCTAGATTCCAGCCCCGGCGGGCGGCAGGCGGAGGAGCGCCAGAGCTGACCGGGTAGTCGCGGTACTGGCGGCCTGGAACCACCTATGAGCACAAGCGATCACGTACTGGCCTTGGATAGCGGCGGCAGCAAGACGGTATGCCTGCTGGCCCGCGCTGATGGCGCCGTGCTGGCCGCGGCCCGCGGGCGCGGCGCGGCGGCCACCACGGAGGTCCCCGGCGCCGCGCTGGAAGCGCTGACGCCCGTGGTCACCGAGGCCCTCCGCGCCCTGCCGACTGACGGGCGCCTGGTCGGTGTCTACGCCTGCCTGGGCGGCCTGAACCGCGTCGCCGTGAGCACGGCACTGCAACACCTCTGCGGCAGCGCGCCGGTGGCCGTCGTGAGGGAATCCGCCGGCGAGGTGGTCTACTGCTGTGCGCCGTACTGGGGTTTTGACCTGGCGATCATGGCCGGAACCGGCTCCATCGCCCTGGGAATCAATGACGCGGGCGAGCGCCGGGTCTGCGGTGGCTGGGGGCCGCTGGTGCATGACCGCGGCAGCGGCTATGACATCGGCAGACAGGCCTTGCAGGCCCTGGCTGAAACCCTCGACTACCGCGGCCCGGCCACGCTGCTGCTGCCGGCCATCTGCCGGAAGCCGCCGTTTGTCGAGAGCTGGCCGCAGGATGAGCTTCTCGACCAGGCCCCTGCCGACCTCACCTATGAGCAGCGCCTGGCCCTCAAAGAGGCTATCAAGCAGGCCTACCCGCGCCTGGAGCGCAGCACGGTGGCCGGCTTGTTTCCCGTCGTTGCCGACTGCGCCCGTCGCGGCGATGTCCTGGCCCTCGGCATCCTGCGCGAGGCCGCCGCGGCCCTGGCCGCCATGGTCTGCGCTCTGGCGCGCGAGCTGCGGCTGGCGCAGCCCCGTATCGTCGCACTGGGCGGGGTATTCGCCAGTCGCGAGCCGATGCTCAGCCTGTTCACCGAGGCGATGCACGGTTCCTGCCCAGGGGCCGTCGTGACACCGAGCGACTTCTCGCTCATCCGTGGCGCGGTTGTCGTCGCCTTGCAGCGGGCCGGGCTGCCGGTGGATACAGCGGTCGTCGAGCGCGTGCGGGCCACCGCGGCACGCGTCCTGTAAGAGCGCAGGTCAGCTCCGTTCAGGGTTCAGGGTTCAGGAAACGGCGAGACGGGGAAACGGCGAGACGGGGAAACGGCGAGACGGCGGAGAGACAAACGGGGTTCAGGGTTCAGCCCGGCCCCCGGCTTGGTGGCCGGACATACCGGAATGAGACTTGCCGCCGCGGTTCCCATTCCGCTCCGGCCGGTACGCGGCGGATCGCCTGGAGGGCGGCCCTGTCGAAGACCGTGAGCCTGTCGAATCGGCGTGGCCGCCACGGCGGCCCTTTGGGCCTTGGTGCCCGATTTCAGCGCCGTAGGTGCGGCCATCCCTCAGCCCAGCCCAGCGGGCTGGGTAAACAGGTTCCA
>CAIZKT010000084.1:0-1671 GCA_903933565.1 uncultured Victivallales bacterium
CAGCAGCGCGTTGGCTCCGTCGTTGTGGATGATGCTGAAGCCGGAGTCGTAGTACGGCAGGATCGGCGCCGGCCCGCTGGCCGGCGGGCTGGCCAGGCCCCCGCCCGGAGCGTACTGGTTGGTAAAGCCGCCGGCACTGCGCACATCATACATGACCAGGGTGTTGGCCGGCTGGGTGTACGAGGCCAGAGGTTGGCCCCAGTTGATGTTGAGATAGCCATAGCAGGAAGCGCCGTTGTACTCGCCCGCCCAGCGATACGTGTTGGCTGCGCAGTTATACATGCCGAAGTCCCTGGTATAGGAGTACAACATGGCCGGCCAGAGGATGTAGCCACCGCTGTAGGTGGTGCCGTTCGGCAGCGTGTAGGCGGGCAGCCCCGGCCCAAGGTTCGCGGACATCGCCGACTCATTCCATTCCTGGGCGTACATGAACCAGGCAAGCCCGAGCTGCTTGGTATTGCTCAGGCAGCTCGCCTGCCGGGCTTTGTCACGCGCTTTGGCCAGCGCTGGCAGCAGCATCGCCGCCAGAATCGCGATGATCGCGATCACCACCAAGAGCTCGATGAGAGTGAAGGACCGACGTGATCTGCTTCTCATGTTTCGCACTCCTTGGACCGGTTCGCCGGCTTGCGCCTGCCGCGGCCTCAGCCGTGACAGGTCGGGAAACCCGTGCAGTACTATGACAAAATACCGCCTCAGGAGACCCCATTCAACGGGGCACAGACCGCCCGCAGGGCCGTAGGTTGCATGTCTTTCAGGCTATCTTGTGGAATAACTCCGGCTGGCGTATTCGCGCTTACTGGAACTGTTCGCGGAAGGCGGCAAACTGCGCCTTCATTTCGGCCATCTCAGCCTGCAGCGCGGCGAGCTCCGTCTCGATTTTGCCCAGGCGGGCATTCTCGGCCTCGACCGCGGCGCGCGCTGCCTCCGCCGCCGGCACGGGCACCGTCACGGTCGGTATCACCGGTTCGCCACAGAGCAGGTGCGCAAAGCGTGGTTCGTGCGTCCGCGGCAACAAGGGCAGCTTGACCACCAGCGCGCCCTCCGGCCGCAGCGAAAGCTGATGCAGGGCAATCTCGACCTCCGGAATGGTCGAGAAGGGGTGCAGACGGTCGCTGCGACCTCTGATCTCACCGGCGGTCTGCGGACCGCGCAGCAGCAGCAGGCAAAGCGCCGCAACCTGATCCGCGGGCAAGGGCAGTGTCTCGGGAAGGCGGTGCTCGTACTTGGGCACGCGACTGCCCGCCGAATGCACCATCCAGATGAGCTTCTTCTCGCGTAGCCCGTCCAAGCCGCGCACCACGGTCTTGTCGTCGTAGCTCACCACCGGGTCACGGTTGTTCTTCTGATTGCAGGCCAGCATCAGCGCATTCAGCGACAGCGGGTAATACTCCGGGGTGGTCAACTGCTTCTCGATCAGACACCCCAGAACCCTGGCTTCAAGATCCGTCAGCACAAGCATGGCATCTATTCCTCTGTTGAACCGCTCAGAAGGCAAACACTAACCTTAGCCCGGATTACGGGCCTTGCCAGAACCGCACACCCGACCGCAGGGCGGTTTCAAGAAACGACCGCCGTCGTACCGCCGGCCGTGAAAGCGGCGTCGACGGGCCGCGGACGCGGCCCTCTGCCGCACGCAGTCCATATCGCGCGTCGGCCAGCTGGAGTGCG
>CAIZKT010000085.1:0-9112 GCA_903933565.1 uncultured Victivallales bacterium
CAAATGAATAACTTAATCCGCAATACTGTATATTTTGTAAGAGCTTATACAATTGACGAAGATAATCATGTAACGTATGGGTAAGGGCATCCTGAGCGACATGGGCGGGATCTACACCCTCGGGGTGCAGCCGGGCACGGTGCTGCGCGGCAACCTGATCCACGACATCGAGAAGTCGAACTACGGCGGCTGGGCGATCTATCCCGACGAGGGCAGCGCGCACATTCTGATCGAGAACAACGTGTGCTACAACACCTCGAGTACGGTCTTCCACCAGCACTACGGCCGCGAGAACATCGTGCGCAACAACATCTGGGCGTTCGGGCGCGAGGGTATGATCCAGCTCTCGCGGCGCGGTGCGGCGCACACCTCGCTGACCTTTCAATGCAACATCATCCTCAGCAACGGCCAGCCGGTCAACGTCGGCGGCTATGGGCACAAGCTCACCGAGCCCAACATGGTAAGCGACCTGAACCTGATCTGGGATGTGGCGGGGGAGCCGTTCGCCAGGCAGGGCCAGGACAAGCTCACCGTCGCGCAACTGCAGGAGCACGGACTGGAGCGGCATTCGCTCGTTGCCGATCCAAAATTCGCCGACGCCGCCAACGGCGACTTCACGCTGGCGCCGGACTCGCCGGCCTTCGCCCTGGGTTTCGCGCCCATTGACCTGTCCGACGTGGGGCCACGGTCGCCGGAGAAGCGCTAAGCAGACCGTCGGCAGAAACCCCCTTGGCTGATATCGTAGCGTGGGTTGGATCGAGTCTGTGACGGCATTGCCGTGGTGACTGCTGCCGGGCGACGACCCCTACACGGCGTCCACTGCCGCCAACGCCGCCACCACACCCCGATGTGCTGCCGTCATGGGATCGCCGCCCTTCCGCTCTTCCTGACCAGGATGACCCGGTCCACCAGCACCAGGTCTTCCTTCGCCGCGCCGCTGTAGGAAGGCCCGTCGAACTTCATGGATACCCAGGCGTGCCAGAGGTTGTCCGCGCCGGGCTCGTAGATCCGCGTCCCGACCTCGAGATGGGTCACCCAGCTCTTGGCCGAGAACCAGATCCAGGAATCCGGGGTGACGACGATCTCGCCGAGTTCATACAAGCGATACGCACCGGGGGTGATCTGATCCTGGTCGATCTTCAGCTTTGCGCCCTGGACCCCGGACGGGGTGCCGGGCGGGGGCTGGCGCGAGATCCACTGGTAGAAGCCCAGCTCGAAGGGCAGGTCCGGGAGGTCGACCACCGCGGCATAGCCGAAAGCGGCCTCGGGATCGGGGACGGTCTTGCGTCCCGCCTTCCAGCCGTAGTGCTTCGGCAGGTATTGCCGCACCCGGTCCGGGGGCGTACCCGCAAGTGTTTCCGGCAGCGGCTTGGCCTGGCCGCCGACCGCGACCACGGCGAGCAGATCCTGCAGCGTGTCCGCGCCCAGCGGGCGATGCGGCATGCCGGCGGGCGCCTTGGCGCTGTTCACGGCCTTGATACGGTCCGCGTGCGTGGCCGGATCCTTGTAGTAGTCCGGGTAGGCCTTCTTCAGGTCGACCCACTTCCACAGCGTGGCAAAATCCAGCTCGCGCCGTAGCAGCCGGACATCGAGGAGCGGATCCGGGGACGCGGCCACCTGCTCCTCCATGCGGTCGAATCCGGTCTGCCAACGGTGGAGGTTGGCCACCGTCAGGTAGGGGAAGGTGCGCTCGTCGAGATTCGGGGACGTGTAGGTCACGCCGGGCGGCAGCTCCCGCATGTCCTTGCGGCCCTGCTCCAGTTCGCCGAGGTACTGGCGCACCAGCGGCGCCGCGGCGCCGTACTGGTGGTCGGTGAACTCGCGGATGAGCGCGTCCGTATCGCAGTCGACGTCCTGCAAGAGTTTGAGGAACAGGTACGTCTGCAACTCGCCCAGTCCGGCCCGTTGCAGATACTTGCAGTGGTCGGTGAAGAAGCCACGCACCCCGGCCCGGTAGAGCAGGCGCACCTGGTTAATGTTGCGTTCCAGGTTGCCCACGGGCATCTCGATCCCGGTGCCCCAGGGGTTCGGATAGAGCCAGGCCCAGAGGTTGCCGGGGACGGTGATGGTGTTCCACGCCTGCAAGTCGGCATAGGTTTCCTGCTGGCGCGCGTCAGGGTGGGTCCAATCGGCGAAGTAGCAGTCCTCGATGGGGGCGAAGGAGATGATCAGATTGGGGGGCAGCGTCTGCCCCTTCGGGAGGACGGGCGGCTTCTGGGTCTGGCTGCGTTTGTAGGCGATAGTGCGGACGAAGACGCTGGGGTGTTCTCGTTGCAGCCGGGCGCACAGCTCCAGGTCGTAGTCCAAAAGCGGTCCTCCCGGGCTCTGGTACTTCTTCTCCAGCGCGGCACAGGCCGGGCAGTGGCACAACCTCGCGCCGCCGTCGTTGGCGTCGAGCGCGATGATACGGTTGCCGGGCGCCGCGGCGAGGTGCAGCAGCACGTTGGCGGTGAGCTCCTGGCGCAGCGCCGGGTTGCCGAAACACAGCTGCATCGTCGGCACGCGTTTGCCGGTGCCGTCCATGGAGAAGAAGTCGGGGTTCGTCGCGAAGTAGTCCGTCCGGGGCAGCCAGGTGAAGTCGCGGCGGCGCTCCGCCGCATCCGGGGAGGGCGGGATGTAAGTGAACAGGCTATGCACGAACTTGTCGTTGCGCAGGTACGGCACGAACGGCGACGCCGGGTCGCGGCCCCACTTCTCGGAGGCCATGTTCATGCCGTTCTGGTAGTAGAAGTCATGCCCCCAGTACAGCGTCAGTTCGCGGCTCGGGAACGAGAATCCCCGCTTCCGGCTGAACGGATTCAGCGTCACGCTGGGCCTGGACGGGACGACCGGCTTCTCGCACGCCGAGTACCAGCGCCAGCCCAGTTGGGTCTCCAGGAAGAACATTGCAGCGTGCAGGTTCCCGTGGAGGCCCTTGCCGTAGAGGAAGATGTCGGCACCCCGGCTACGGGAGACGTGCTCCTGCTCCTGCAGTCCGGGGATGGGGTCCTCCCCCAGCCGTTGGAGCGCCGGCGCGCTGATGCCGACGAAGAGAGCAGGCGCGTCCGCGGGCAGCTCCGCCGCCGCCACCACCGGGAACTCGGCGCCGGTGCTCTGGCGCAGGTAGTCGGTCAGGGTCCGCACCGCGTACAGGTCCACCGGGGAAGGCTGGTCCGGCGGTACGACCCGGTAGCGAGTGACGCCGTCCGCGGCCAGCACAAGCGGGGCCACGGCGGGCGCCGGGGCCTGGCCCCTGGCGGGCTCGCCGACCACCGCCAGCAGGAGCAGGCCTGAAAGTACCCCGAGGGTTCGCTGCATCGTCTGCCTCCTATGCGGGCTTCCGGTAGGTCCTGCGTCGGGTCAGTTCCGAGCGTCAACCGTCACTGCATGTGGGTAAGCAAGAATGCGTTCATCGGCAGTGATCAAAGAGAGGCCGTGGTGGATCGCCGTGGCAACCAGAATGCGGTCGGCGGGATCTTTGTGGAAGGTGCCGGGGAGCGCATACGCAAGCACGGAAATCGGGTGAGTCAACTCGAACGACTGCATGCCCATGATCTCAATGCCGCGCCGAACCCATGCCTCCAGGGTCCCCTTCAGCTCGATCCGCCCGGCACTGATCAACTGCGCCAGCTCCAAGGTTGAGATCGTCGCCACAGCCACCTCGTTGCCGGGCTCCTCCAGAATGGACCGGCACCCCGGGCCCAACTTCTCTGGAGACTGCAGCGCCCAAAACCAGACGTGGGTATCCAGGAGAAGCCTCATCGCAAGGCCTCCCAATCCTGACCAAAACCGACCTGGACGATGTCGCCCAGCTCCTTGGCCTCACCGGCAAGGGCGCCGAGTCGCCGCGGGCCGGGACGAGCCTCCTGAAGTGGCACGATTCTGGCTAACGGCTTGCCGCGCCTGGTGATCACAACCGTCTCGTGGTTGTCATGCACCGCGTTGATGACTTCAATGCACTTCGCCTTGAACTCGGAGATCAGCAAGGTGTTCATAGCGTGACGCTCTTTTTCCATATGCCACTGTCTCTATACCATAATATGGTCAAGTTAGTTAGTCAAAATGGTCGGGCAGGTCGGGGGTAACCGGTCAGAAGGTGTGAAAGAATGCGGGTCGAGGGTCGGGTGTCGAGGGAAGCTCCGCACGGGAATGGCGCGATTCGTGTGGCGGCGGCGATTTCTTCACAGCTTCTCAGTGGACTGGGAGTCGGCCAGATCTGAGCCTGGCGCCTGGCGGCGTCCGCTGTACGACAGGTGCCATCACCTGTCGCGCCGGAGCAAGGGCCTCATCCAGGTCGTCGGCAGTCACCTCCCGCCGGGACCTTCCGGCCGAGATGACGGACCGCTACAGCGAGTACTTCCTGGCGCATCGCGACCGCTGAGGGCACCGACGCCGAACGATAGTATGATACTGCGTGACGTGTCGTGGCGAGGAGCGGAAGGAGAACGGAAAGATGCGCAGGAAACCGACTATGGTGTTCGTCGCCGCCGGGCTGCAGGTGGCCCTCGTTGCCGGCAGCGGCTGCAGCCGGCTGCAGCCATCGCCGCAGGACTCGGCTATGGCTGTGACCTATTACGTGGCTCCGCAGGGCGACGATACCCACCCCGGGAGTCGCGCACAGCCGTTCGCGACCATCGAACGCGCTCGGGACGCCATCCGGGAACTAAAGAAGGGAACCGACGGCCTGCCGGCGGGCGGCGTGACCGTCCGGCTGCGCGGCGGGGTTCACCCGCGCCAGGCGACATTTGCACTGACCGCGGAGGATTCCGGCACCCCGGACGCCCCCGTTGTCTATGCCTCCGCTCCTGGCGAGACCGCGACGCTGTTCGGCGGTACCGCCCTGCAGCGGTCCTGGTTCGTGCCGGTACCGGCCGGCGCCCTGCTGGAGCGGGTGATCGCTGTCGAGGCCAGGAACAGGCTGCTGCAGTGCGACCTCCGAGGCCATGGGATCACCGACTACGGTGAGCTGAGCCGGCATGGCCATCACAAAGCCAACCTCGGCAAGACTCCGCCGGTCGAGTTGTATGTCAACGGCGAGCGCCTGACACGGGCCCGTTGGCCCAACCCGGACGACCACTACCCGGACTTCCTGCGCGGCGTGCAGAAACACCGTCGGGGCGTTGTGGGCCGCTCCGGCATCATCGACCCGGGGCCCGGCATGAACGACCCCGACTTCCTCAAGCGCGGCGGCGTGATCTCCTACGCCTTCGAGCGGCCGGCATTGTGGTCCAAGGCCGACGACATCTGGCTGGACGGCGTCTTCACCTGGAGCTGGGAGTGGTCCTACAACCAGGTGGCGAAGATCGACCACGAGAAGCGGCAGATCACGCTACGCTACGGGGAGGTGGGGACCATCGCGGACAAATACTCCTTCGATTACTTCTTTGCGGAGAACCTGCTTGAGGAGATCGACCTGCCCGGCGAGTACTATCTGGACCGCAACTCGGGCATGCTCTACCTGCTCCCCCCGGAAGGCTTCGAGCGTGCGGCGGTGTCGATCACGCTGTCGGTCCTGGCCGTCCCGATGGTGCGCCTGGAGGGCGCCTCGCACGTGGTCTTCCGTGACCTGCTGCTGGACGCGGGCCGCGGCAGCGGCATCGTCGGCACGGGTGGCGAAGGGGTGCTGGTCGAGCGCTGCGGAATCCGCAATCTCTCCGGGACTGGCGTCTCCCTCAACGGCAAGGGACATGGGGTCCGAGCCTGTCACATCCACCACGTCGGCGGGGCCGGGGTGAGCCTGCAGGGCGGCACCCCCGAGACACTGGAACCCAGCGGCTGTTTCGTGGAGGACAGCGACATCCACCTCTTTGCCTGGTACGGCAAGGTCTACACCTCCGCGGTGGCGCTGGGATACCGCAGCGTCGGCAGTCGCATCTCACACAACCGCATCCGCCACGGCCCGCACGTGGCCATCGTGGTCTACGGCAACGACCACCTTATTGAGTACAACGATGTGGGCCACGTGGTCGAAGACTTCACCGATATGGGGGCAATCTACGCGAATCTCGGCGAGTGGCCTTTGGAGCGTGGTACGGTCATCCGCCGGAATTACTTCCACCACATCGGGCAGCAGTACCACCTGCAGAATGCGGTCTACCCGGACAACATGACCATGGGCTGGCGGATCGAGGAGAACGTCTTCCATCGCATCGGCGGCGCAGGGGAAGCCTCGAACTGCCGTGCGATCAACAACAACACCGGCGCCCACATCATCACCCGCCACAACGTCTTCATCGACTGCACGATCCCCTACCTGATGGGGACCTTCTGCTCGCCCGCGCACGAACGGAACGTCCAGGGGTGGAAGGAGTACTTTGCCGGGCGTGATCTGAGCCGCCTGCTGCAGGCGCAGCGCTACCCGGAACTGCTGTGCTTCTGGGACGAACCACGGCAGTACCCAGACACCAACACGTTCGAACGGAACCTGATCTACAACCCGACCGTGCCGTTGCTGCGCCGTTACGGCAAGGTCGAGATGCAGGAGGGCGCCATCATCGAGGCGGGCGGTGTGCTACGCACGGCTGACAACTGGATCACGGACACGGACCCCGGCTTTGTCGATGCGGCGGCGGGTGACTTTGCCCTGCGTCCGGACGCGCCGGTGTTCGCGCGGCTGGCGGGCTTTCCGGCGATCCCGTTCGGGCAGATTGGGCCGCGCGTTCCGTTCGGTCCCGCCGGCGGTGGCGGACAGTAGCGGGTCCCGCCCAGGCACAAACAGGAACGGACAAGAGGGAACGAACGGCGATGAGGAGGGCGCCATCGTGGAGGCGCTGCTGGGGGACGGTCGGGCCGAGCGCTGCTCCCCGCCTGGCGCCGGTCTGGCGCGAGGCGGATTAGAGATGCCGTCCCTGACCGCACCTGCGGAGCTGACGTGCGCCTCCGGGACCGCAGACAGGAGTGTCCGTGTCACCTTGAACGAGTATAGTGCGCTCCGCCTTCAGGCTGCCGATAACCTCGGATGAAAGGGATCGCCCGGATGAAGCTCGCCCGACTCTCCCTGCTTGCCGTCGTAAGCCTCTCGTTCTTGGCCGCCGCCCAACTGCCGCCGCGCGAGGCGCTCGGCAAGACCGACAAGTACCGCGTGCTGGTCGATAAGGTCATGTCCGGCGCGAACAAGTGGGTCATGACGGCTGAGCACATGAAGGCGACCAAGGCGGCGGGCTTCAACGTCATCTCGCCGCGCATCGGCGGGCACGAACTGCCGGTCTGTCGCGAACAGGCTCTGCTGGCCCAGGCCGAAGGCCTCTACTACATGGCCTGGATGCGCGGCACGCTCACGGCTAAGCAGGGCTGCAAGCTGGTCTGGCAGGACGGCGCCGAGCAGGAGCTCTGCAGCCCGAACGCGGACGAGTTCTGGGACTGGACCACCGAACTGGTGCTGGGGCACGCGCGCATCTCGGTCGAGGTGCCAGCGTTCATCGGCTCGTTCCTGGACTACGAGAACTACTCCCCGAACGGCCGCGGCAACTGTTACTCGCTGTCGTACGATGGCAAGATTCTGCAGGAGTTTGCCGCCGCGAAGGGCATCCAGATACCCGAACTCCCCTTGGCGGAGCGCTACCCGTGGCTGGTCAAGAACGGGCATCACGAGGCGTTTTCCGAGTTTCAGATCCAGTCGTGGCGCACCCGCTGCCGTAAGCTCCGGCAGGCCGTGGACGCCATCAACCCGCGTTTCCAGTTCATTGTCTACCCGGCGCCGGGCACGCCGTTTATGCTTGAGGCGGCGCTGCCCGAGTGGGGTACGGTAGCGGCGCCGATCGTCCTGGCCGACCCGTGGACGTACGGCCGGCCCTCGGAGTTCATGGACGAGGCCAAGGCGCTGGAAGCGAACCGCGCGGTGCTGCTCAGCGGCATGGCCTCTGTCCGGCCGCGTGGCGTGGCGCACCTGTACTGCGGCGGCATCGATCCGGTGGTCCAGGGCGCGGACCCCGAGTTCTGCGGCAAGAACGCGAGCCTGCTGTCGTCGATCTCCGACGGGTACTGGATCTTCTACGAAGGCCCCAAGTACACCAAGGAGGACCACGGCGTCTACTTTGACTGGTTTCGGCGGGCGAATGAAGAGATTGCCGCCGGCCGCTACGCGCTGCAGTACGAGAAGCGCGCCCAACCGGAGAATCTCGGCAAGACGCAACTGGAGCGCAAGACGAACAAGCCGCAGCTCGGGTTGTACGGCATGAAGGACCGCATGTTCGCGGCGGCCGAGAAGGACGGCACGTTTGAGGTGCACAAGCTCGAGGGAATGTCGGTGCCGTACCTCACGCAGTTCCAGGTCGTGGTGTTGCAGAACTTCAACCTGCCGATCCCGGCCGACAGCGACATCTCCAAGAACTTGCGCGCCTACGTCGAGCAGGGCGGCGGGGTGCTGTTCGGTCACGACACCGCCTGGTACATGGAGAGCGTGTTCCCCGAGATCGCGGTCCGCGACGTGCCCAAGCACAAGGTCGAGGCCGAGCGGCACGTGGTGGAGACGAATCTGACGGTCCCCGAGGCGCACCCGGCGCTGGTTGGCGTGGCCAAGGGGCAGGAGTTCGGCACGGAGTTCCGCGACCACATGATCTTCAAACCCGGTCCGCAGGGCACGGTGGTGATCCGCAACACGTTCGGCGACCCGGTGTACGTTCTCGGCGAGGTCGGCAAGGGCCGCGTCGTCTACTCCGGCTCCTACTACGGCTACGCGAAAGACCTCCCGGGCACCGAGAAGACCGTCTTTGACGCGCTGGTGCGCTGGCTGGCGCGGCGCTGAGGCTATGGGTTTTCCCGTGTCATGGAGATTCGACCAGCAGGCCCGGCACGTGCTGGTAATGGTCGTCGTAGGTGACCCGTCGCGCCCCGGTTTTCAGTGCTGAACCCTGAACCCTTGTATGAGACTTGCAGGGTGCAGGCCGGTCGCGGCGCGGGTACGTAGTCGAGCTTTTTGGGCGGGCTCAATGGGGGGCGTGAAACCGGCTAAAGCCTCGACTACGTACGCCTCGTGGCGCAGGCTGGAAGTCTCATTCCGGTATGTCCGGCCTCCAAGCCGGCGGCTCGGCTTGTATGAGACTTGTCGCTACCTCGTATGACACCAGGCGCTTCTCATTCCGCCCCTCGTCCGCTGCGGCGGACGAGGGGCGTTGGAGGGCGCGGCTGCGTCGGC
>CAIZKT010000086.1:0-11399 GCA_903933565.1 uncultured Victivallales bacterium
GCTGGACTACGTGGAAGAACTCTCTGCGATGGTGCTGAACTTGGCCGGCAGGGTGACGCCAACCTACGGCCCTGACAACCCTCCACGACTGCGCCGAGCACGGAATGCAGCTCATCCATAACGATTCCGACTTCGACCTGATGGCGAAGCACATCGGACTGGACATGATCTGACCCCAACCATTACTTCCAGGCGACGGCTGGAATCCGTGCCTGAAGCACACGTTGGGCACGGGGAACTCGTGACGGGCGACAATTCCGTGTAGATTCCGAGCATGATGATCACGGACATCCAAGAGAAGATCCGTTCACGTCGGTACGAGTTCTCCCGGCACGCTGTGGATCAGAGCATTCGCCGAGATATCAGCGTGAGCGAGTTTGAGGAAGCACTCATGAGCGCCGTCAAGGTCATCGAAGACTACGCGGACGACAAGTAGGGTCCAAGCTGTCTGATTCTCGGATACACGGCCTCGGGCCGAGCTCTGCACGTTCTGTGCAGCTACCCGAGTCGCCCCATCTTGAAGGTGATCACCATCTACGAGCCAGACCCCTCGAAGTGGCTTGAGGACAGAATCAGACGAAGCTAATCCACCTGGAGTGAACTGTGAAAGAGACCATGATCGATACGACCGTGACCTATACGCTCGAATACAAGGATAAGCTGTATGTGATCGAGCATGTACCAGCCCGTGTTTGCCAAGAGACTGGCGAGGAGTTCTTCTCCCCAGACACGGTCGAGCATATCCAAGCTCTTGTCAAGGGCAGCACCCGCCCTGATCGAGTCATTGAGACTCCGGTTTTCGAGTACGCATAGGGGCAGCCCAACCAGGTGCTGCTGCTGACCCTGCGGGGCACGGGTCAACACGCCTGACGCCCGCCCTCCGGAGAGCCGCGGCGGGGCAATTCAGGGGGTGTAGAGGGCGAACTCGAACACGGTGATGGTCAAGGTCTGCTTGCCATACTCGCCGACCGTGGCCTTGCTGAACTCGACCGCGTTCTCGCCCTGACGCAGGCCTTCGAGCGGCAGCCGGTAGTGCTTGATGTAGTCGGGACCCACCAGCCCTTCCTTCGAGAACGGGTCGAATAACTCGCCACGGCCATGGAAGGGCTCCAACTCCCGGCCATTCAGCTTCACGACCAGCTCGAACTCCGCCTCCGGCTTGTCCACCTCCACCTTCACCGCCGCGGCGCTGAAAGTGCCGCTGGCTGGATCGTCGGCACAGTAGAACGTGACCTCCTTGGCCTGCCGCGAGGACAGGCTCAAGGGGAAGCTGCGGAAGCCGCCAAGACGGTCCAGGCCGAGGAAGCCGATCGAAGGCGGGAAGATGTAATGCTTTGCCTGTCGCGCCAGAAAGGCACGATCCGTGATGCCGCGCAGCACGGCGAAAGGCGGCTCTGCCCCGCGGTAGATCCGGCGGGGATCGCCCAGCGCGTGGTCACGGGTATACATGAAGTTGAAGAGGCTGATGCCGTGGGCGCCCTGGGTCAGGAAGCTGTGGGCGAGGGTGCGGTACTGCTCGGGGGTGGTGCGGCGGTTGATGTTGTTGAGGTAACCATAAGGCGTGCGGCCCGCCACGGTGACGAAGTTGAGTTCGCCGTAGGTCTTAGCCCGTCCGATGCGGCGCACGAAGTCGGCGATGCGGACTTCGCTGGTCGCCTTGAAGAAGAGGCTGATGTTGAGCTGATCGACCAGCCCCGCCGCATCCCAGCCCTGAACGTCGAGTCCGACCGCCTCGCAGCCTTCCAGCGTCCAAGGGACCCGACAGCCCAGGAGCAGCCTCCTGCCGAGCTGGCGGCCGCGCTCGTCGAGCAGAGCGCGGATCTCCCGGACAAAGGCGGTCATGAGCTCACGGCCCGCGGCGATCTGCGTCTCCGGGAAGAAGCGCGGCGAACGCATGAAGTCGAGTTCGAGGCCATCGACGTCGTAGTTCGTGAGCAGTTCCTTGAGGATGGCGAAGTACCAGGCGCGGACTTCCGGCACGAGGTAGTTCAGCGGCTGTGCCTGGCCTGGGCTGGGCTGCTCCTGGCCGGGGGCCGGCAGGCGCCACTGCCAGTGGTCCCGCCACAGCGACGAGTGGGTCGGGCAGTCCTCGTACTGCAGGTAGTGATGGTCGTTCATGCGGTAGGAGATGAAGACGCCAAGACGGTTCCGCCGGGCCGCGGCCACGGTCAGGGCCAGAGGGTCTTCGCCCTGCCGCAGGTACCGGCGGATGCGACCGTAAGCCCGTTCGAAGTAGCGCAGATCGCACTCTGGCCCCGGCTCGGGCGCGGGAGCCAGGTCGTGTTCCGGCGTCCAGCGCGGGTCGACCACCGAGGGGTACAGCGGCAGCCGCCAGGCGGTGGGGCAGACCATGACAGCGTCCACGTCCGTACCCGCCACCTCGTCGATGAAGCCGTTGATCTGGGCCCGCCCGACGTCGTCGCGGTACGATTGGTACGGCGACTGGCAGGTGAAGAGGTCAAGCATCTCGTGGTTGTACAGACAGCGATAGGGGCTGCTCATGCGGGTCCTCCTTCTGCCTTCTGCGCCCTCAGCGCCCCACCAGGGGCCGCAGGGCCTTCTCCATGGCGTCGGCCTGGCGGACGAAGCCCAGATCGGTCGGGTGCGAGCCGTCCACCGTGCCCTCGCCATCATTGCCAAGCAGGTCCTCGCCGGCCAGGTAGTGCAGCCCGGTCACCCCGGCCGCGAGCAGCCGTTCGTAGGCGGCCATGTGAGCGGCGCGGCTGGTGTCGTTGCGGGCCCGCGTGCCGGGGATGATGAAGGCGTTCGCGTAGGTGCGGTCTTCCACCAGTAGAATCGGGGTGTCCGGATGGGCTTGGCGCAGGGTGCGGACAAAGGGCTCGACGCGCTCGGTCAGCTCGGCGGCGCTCATATTCGGCAGGCAGTCGAGAACGTAGACGGACGGATCGAGTTGGGCCAGGCACTCCGCCAGCGCGGCTTCCATCCTGCCACTCCCAGAGAAACCAAGGTTGATCACCGGCAGATCCAGGCGCCGTCCGAGAATGGCCGTATGCACCATGCCCGGCCGCGAGGCGCAGCCGCCCTGGGTGATGGAGGTCCCGTAGAAGACCAGGGGACGCGCCCGTTCCGGCGCCCGCGTCGGCGCCTTCCCGAGCCTCGTTCCCGGCGGAATCCCGAGCTTCACCGAGGACACCCCATTGTAGAGCGGCAGGTAGAGCATGAACTCGCGTTCGCCCGTCGGCATGCCGCTGATCAGCGTGGCCGTGGTGTCGGCGGACTCGGGACGCCCGACCGCGACCCAGCGCCAGCCCTGATCCGGGGTCTTGACGTAGAGGTCGAGGCCGCTCACGCCGGTGGCGGCCATGTGGTTCATCGCCAGCGTTTGCGAGCGCAGCACCCAGTGCGCCTGAAGGGTCGTCGCAGTGGTGACAAAGCGGACACACATCCCGGCCGAGTTGAGGCTGAGCCCCCACACCGAATCGGGGACTTTGCCCTCAGCCACGGCTGGCAGACGGTCGTAGGG
Source organism: uncultured Victivallales bacterium (assembly GCA_903933565.1). Classification (GTDB taxonomy): domain Bacteria; phylum Verrucomicrobiota; class Lentisphaeria; order Oligosphaerales; family JAFGRS01; genus CAILUI01. Next base: position 3,485 of record CAIZKT010000086.1, read on the forward strand.
AGTCTTCGTCTCCGTCCAGCCGCGTCCCTCGAGGCCCAGGCTCAGGACGTCATACCAGAGCACCTTGCCGTCGGCCGCGGCCTCCGCGGTTCCGGCGTCGAGCCATTCGGTCGGGCCGGCCCAGGAGCCAGCGGTCACGGCAGTTAGCAGCGTGCAGGCGGCCAAGGGCGGGAAACGGGGGTACATGGTCTGGTCCTTTCGTGGTCGCGTAAACGGAGAAGTATACCGGTAACCTGAGGTTCGGCAACCAAGGCCGACACGACGGCACGACCACGGGGCTTTCAAGTAAGAGACCCTCGCGGGATCATGGCCGGCGTCTGCCCTGATCCCGCATGCCTCCCTGGAGCCCGCGATGCCCAGCCCGTTCCGGGCGGGTTCGCGGTGCCCGCCGTCTGCAAGACCCCCATGTACGGCGGAAGCCCCGGCAATGCCGGTGCGGACCGCCGGCTCCAATGCGCCTAGCGCCTGGAAGAAGAAGCCCTGGCCAAATCTCCCGGCCGGCTTGCTTGCGCCCGGGACGCGCCGGATATTGCCCGACGATCATTCCGCCCGGAGCCGGCCGCGCCGGTCCCAGGCGGCAAGGTGTGAGTGCAGGCAAACCGGGACACCGCCCATGAACGCTGACCGCTGTGTGCTGCCCGTCGACGAGGTGCTGAGCTTCGACGTGGTCGTGGTCGGCGGCGGCATGGCCGCCATCTGCGCCGCCATCGCCGCGGCCCGCAACGGCTGCGAGACCGCCCTGCTTGAGATGGACCCGGTCCTCGGTGGCAACGGCGGTCCCCTGCTCGGGGTACACGTCTCCGGAGCCCACTCGTTCCACCCCTATGCCTCGGAAACCGGCATCATCGAGGAGATCGAACTGGAGGCCGCCCGTCAACGCGCCAAGACGCGGACCTGGGGCAGTCACTACAACATTTCGCACCAGTGGGACCTGATCCTGCAGGGCTTCCTGGAGCAGGCAGGGGTGCGCCTCTTCCGCCATCACCAGGGGCGGCGCGCCCTGACCGAAGAGCGCCGCATCGTCGGCGTCCTGGCGCTGGACACGGAGCACTTCCGCACCCGGCTGTTCCGGGTACGTCACGGCGTGATCGACGGCAGCGGCGACGGCATCGTGGCCCGCGACGCCGGGGCGAGCTTCATGTGGGGCACGGAAGCGCGCGAGACCTTCGGCGAGCGCTCTGCGCCCGACCTGAGCAGTGAGGACACCATGGGCACAAGCCTCACCGCCCTGGTCCGCAAGTGCGCCAAGCCCGTGGCCTTCGTGATGCCGCCGGAGTTCGCCGCCCGCGCCCGCAGCGAGGGCCCGCCGGTCACCCTGAAGGGCTATCCGTCGTCGTGGAACCCCGAGGACGAGTTCTGCTTCCTCTGGGTCACCGAAAGCGGCGGCAACCGCAACCCCATCAGCGCCGCGGCCGACATCCGTCGCGAGATCCTCTACCAGCTCTACCGGACGTGGGATAACGTCAAGAACCACAGCTTCGTGGAGCTTGCCCGCAACTGGGAACTGAGCTGGGTCAGCCCGAAGAGCGGCAAGCGCGAAAGCCATCGCTTCGTGGGCGATTACGTGCTCACCCAGACCGATGTGGAAGCCGCGCGGCCTTTCCCGGACAGCATCGGCTACGGCGGCTACGGCGTGGACATCCATGAGCCGGTTGGGCGGGGCACCCGGATCGTGTTCCACAGCATCCCGCCGTTGTGGAACTTCCCCTACCGGTCCGGTTACAGCCGTGACTTCGACAACCTCTGGCTGGTCGGCCGCCTGCAGAGCGTCTCGCATTTGGCCCTGGGCACGGTGCGCCTGATGCGTACCCTGGCCTGCATCGGCCAGGGCGTAGGCACCGCCGTCGCCCTGGCGAAGCAACTCGGCTGCACCGCGGCGGAGGTCGGACGCGATCACCTCGAAGCGCTGCAACAGACCCTCCTGGCGCAAGATGCGACGATCCTGACCGCCAGCAACCGCGACCCCAACGATCTGGCCCGTCGGGCCCGCGTCAGCGCTTCCAGCGAGATGCGCCACGGCGCCCAGCGCGTGGCGGGCTTTCTGCCGCTGGACATCCCGCGCGGCGTGCAGCTCTGGGACTGGGCCGAGCGCTTCGAAACCGTCGAGTTCTTCGTCCGCAACCCCGGCAGCGAGCCGCACCTGCTCACGTTGAGCCTGGAGCTGTACGAGGCCGCGCAACCCTGGAAAGAGGAGCGTCCGGCAGGGAGCTTCCCGCACCTGCGCGGCCGCTCGGCCGCCAACCGCATGGAATGGGGCTGCGATAATACCGTCAGCGCCTTTGCGGAGATCGCACGTACGGCGGCGGTGGTGGTGCCGGGCTTCGAAGGCTGGGTCACCTTCGCTTTCGAGCCGGTCGGCGCGGCCATTCCCAAGGATCCCACCGCCGACGAGAGCCGCTACAACCTGGTTCTCGACCCTTGCCCGGGCATCGAGATCGGCGTGGACGCGCATGGCTACGACTTCGCGCTGCGACTGTGGCAGTCGGCAGGGCAGGGGAGTTACAGCGTCGACGGCGATTGCCAGGCCTTCCGGCTCAGCCCGGCGCCAGTCTACGGCGAAGCGGTCAACGTCATCAATGGCCACCACCGCCGCACCGCCACCAACCCGGTCAACGCCTGGCTTTCGGACTTTGATCTGCCCCTGCCTCAGGACCTGACCCTGACCTGGGACCAGCCGCAGGAACTAGGGCGCGTCCAGCTCACCTTTGATACCCTCGATCGAGCCTACCGAGACGCGCCCATCAACTGCGACGAACCCTATGCCCGGCGCTGCGTCACCTCCTACCAACTCGAGGCCCTGACTGCCGACGGTTGGCGCCTCCTTGCCGAGGAGGAAGACAACTGCCAGCGGCACCGTATCCACCGTTTCGAGCCGGTCACGGCCAGTGCCATCCGCCTGACCGTCCGGGCCGTGCGTGACAGCGCCGCCTTCCGCGCCCGTGTCTACGAGATCCGCGCCTATCCGCCGGAATGACGTGACGCCGAAGCGATTCAGGAACCAAGCCGACACCTTCCAGAGCAACAAGGACACGCACACATGTCACTGAAAGAACGCATCAAACAGCAGGCCTACGAACTCGGTGCCGACCTGGTGGGCTTCGGCGGTATCGAGCGCTGCCGACAGGCGCCGGTGATGATGAGTCCGCAGGGCGTCTTCCCCGGCGCCCGGACCGTGATCGTCATGGCCGTGCATCACCCGGATGCCTGCATCGAGCTGGGCGGTGAACAGCACCCGCAGGAGATCGGTCCGTACTCGGTGCAGTACCTGATGAATTCGCGGCTGGACGAGATGGTCTACCGTCTGGCCAGCTTCGTGGAACGCCAGGGCTACGGCGCTATCCCCATCGCCTCCAGCAATATCTGGCGCTACAACCAGTACAAGGACCTGAAGGCCGTCTTCGCCCCTGACCTCAGCCACATCTACATGGCGGTGGTGGCCGGCTTGGCCGACATCGGCTTCAACGGCCTGGCGATGACCCCTGAGTACGGCGCCCGCAACCGCTTCATCACGCTGCTCACCGACGCCGAGATCCCCGAGGATCCGCTGCTCCCGCCGGGGACGGTCTGCGACCGCTGCATGCTCTGTCGCAAGCACTGCCCCACTCAGGCACTCGCCAAGGAGATCGACGGCGACAAGGTGCTCCGCATCGCCGACTACGAATACCGCTTCCCCAACAAGAACCTCTGGCGCTGCGCCTGGGGCGAGCACTTCGACCTCGATCTCGACCTGGAGATTCCCGAGGTGGTCACGGAGCAGGTCATCCTCGAAAACGTCAAGGCCCACGGCATGCGCTCCGGCGAGATGGGGCAATGCCTGAAGTACTGTCTGCCCAAAGCGCTCCGCAGCTTTGACCGGAGTTACTCCACCACGCCGATGCGCCGCTATGGCGTGACGCGCGACGAAGCGCTCATCAGCCGGGGCGAGATCGATCGGCTCCTCGCGGGCCTGTTCCCTCGCGGGGCCGATGCCGTCATTGTCTCCAGCGCCGCCGAGGTGCGCCTCGCGGGGCTCGACCTCGAAGCCATCCTCCCCGGCGCCCGCAGCGCGGTGACCGTCGCCGTCACCTGCCCACCCGAGATCGACCGCAACGAGTTCCGCTTCGGCGCGCAGTACCAGGTCGACTCGCTGTGCTACGACCTTACCCGCGCCTTCGAGGACTTCGGCTGCCGCTCCCTGATGACCGTGCAGCGCAGCGGCTCGCACCCTGACCCGACCCGGGATGTGAATCCGACCGCGGCCATCCTCTCGGGCCTGGCTGAGTTCCGCGGCCGGACCGTGCTTGCCAACACGGTGGTCACCCGCCTGGCCCTGGCGCCGCAGCAGCGCCTGGACCCGGGGGTCCGGGCCCGCCTCGATGCCGGCGACGCCAAGGCGGAACTCACCGGCCACCTCGCGGCCCTGGCGCGGTCGCTGGGAGCGGACCTCGTGGGCGTCGCCTCCGGCACCCGTATCGACGAACTGGCGACGCAGCTTCGCCCCGCGTTCGAGGCCGATGACGTGCTCGACGCCAGCGACACGTCGACGCGCTTCACCCCCTGGGAACCCGTCATCAAGACCCGCAAGCGCCAGGTGAAAACGGCCACCGACTGGCTCCCCGGCGCCAGCTCCATCCTGGTCTTTGGCCTGCGCTACCACAAGGAAGTCTTGCGCTGGGCCACGCGCCCGCCGGCCGAAGCGGTCGGTCCCTACTCCTTCCAGACCTATGTCACCAACTGGCTCGGGACGATCATCGGCTACCGCCTCGTCCAGGCCTTGCGTGACCTCGGCTACCAGGCGGTCATCACCACCGACCTGACCGCCACCGACTCGCTCACCGCCAACCCGCGGGGGCCGCAACCCGATCTCTTCGCAAACCGTTTCGCGGGCCTGGCCGCGGGCCTGGGGTGGATCGCCGCCAGCGGCCACCTGACCACGCCGCAGTTTGGCATCCGCCAGCGCTGCATCGCCATCGTCACCAATGCGCCCTTGCGCCCCTCGTCGCTGTGCGTGCCGACGGCGGCGCAGGACCGCTGCGCGGCCTGTCCGACGCAGCCCTGCGTTGCAACCTGCCCGTCTCAGGCGCTCGGAACCCGCCTGCTCCCGCTGACCTGCGACGGCCAGACCTTCTCTTTCCCGCGCATTGACCCCAAACGCTGCGACTGGTGCAAGCGCTATGCCCTGGACGGCGATTGCGGCTTCCGCTACCTCGGCTCGCCGGTAGACCTCCCCGCGCCCGCCGACATCACCGCCGAAGCCCTCGCCGCCGGGCTGCGGCAGCACGACCCCATCAAGAAGTACCGGCCCGTCGTCGCCGAGCCCTGCGTCATCAATTGCCCGCTCGCGGTCACGGGTCCGGAGTCCCGCTGACGCCCTACGGTTGAACTTCAGGGGTGACGGCGACGCGGAAGCCGACGCTATCGTAGCGGAGGCCCGGGGCGTTCCCGATCCGGGACGTAGAACGGCAGTTCTCGGCGGCGAAGTACCAACTGCCGCCGCGGAACACGCGTTCCGAGCCCCGGGCCGGGCCTGTCGGGTCCGTGGCTGCCTCGGCGCTGTAGTCGCCTTTCCAGTCCGCGCACCACTCCGAGACGTTGCCATGCATGTCGTGCAGTCCCCAGGCGTTCGGCTTCTTCGTACCGACGTCATGCGTCTTGCTGCCGGAGTTGCCAGCGAACCAGGCGTATTCGCCCAGCCCGGCCTCGTCGTCGCCGAAGCTGAACGGGGTCGTGGTCCCGGCCCGGCAGGCGTACTCCCACTCCGCCTCGGTGGGCAGGCGGAAGACGCGGGTTCGTGATCCCGCGTCGACACGGTCCCCACCGCCCGCAGGCGGAATGATGAGCCCGTTCACCTTGGCGAGGAACATCTGACAGTCATCCCAGCGCACTTGCTCCACCGCGAGCTTCGGCCCCTTGTTGCTGCTGGGATTGGCGCCCATGACCGCCTGCCACTGCTCCTGGGTGACCTCGTACTTGCCGAGGTAGAACGGCTTCGTCAGCGTCACCGAGTGCATCGGCTTCCCGTCCGCGTCACCGATCTCAGAACCCATCTGGAACGACCCCGGATGGATGAGGACGAACTCCAGGCTCACCCCGCCGCCCAGGGCCACGGACGTGCTCGGGGCCCACGGTAGAGCGGCGGCGCGGGTACGCAGGCCGGCCAGGCGTGGGTCGTTGGGGATGAGTTGCTCCAGCTCGGCAAGGACGCAGACCGCGGCGAACCTGTCCTTGGCGGCGCTGGCCGCCTCCAGGCGTGCTAGCACTGGCACGGCCTTGGCCTGCTTCTCCTTGGTCAGGGCGGTGGCGGCGGCCGCCTGCAACCCGGAGACGGCTTCCGTCCAGGCGGTGGCGGCGGCCTTCGGCTCGCCGGCCGCCAGCTTGCCATCGGCTTCGGCGGCCTTGGTTTTTGCCACCTTGACAGCCGCGGCCGCATGACGCTCGAGCAGCTCCGTGTCAGCCGCAGCCAGGGCGGTGTCCCAGGCCTGCTGCGCGTCCATGGCGGCAGTCCGTTCGGCGGCCTCGACGCGGGCCGCGGCGAAACGCTCGGTGGCCTCGGCCAGGTACTTCCGGGAGGTCTCAAAATCGTCTACAGCCAAGGCCTTGTCCGCATCGGCCAAGGCCTGCTTGCCGCGCTCGAAGGATGCCGGGCGGGCGTCGCCCTTGAATGCCGCGTCGGCCAGCTTCTGATTCTGCTCGACGCTCTGGCGGTCCGCGGCGGCGGCGCTGCGCTTCGCCTGCAGTGCGGCGAGATCACCATAGAGTTTGGCGGCGCCCGTGAACAGCGCCTGGGCAGGCGCGTACTGGCGCTCCTCCAGGGCTCGGGCGGCGGCCCGTTCGGCCGCCAAGGCCCGGCTCGTGATGTCGCCCACGGAGCCCGGCCTGGGCAGTTGGGCTTCGGCCCCCGCGTCGTTGCCGCTCCGGGACGCCCGCAGCCGCCGCTTGAGCTCGGCCAGACCGCTCTCGTCCGCAGCCTCGTCTCCGGGGCCGGTCTTGCCCAGGCCTTTGATCTGGCCCCGCAGCGCCAGCATGGCTGTCCGGGCGGCGACGACCGACTCGAGGGTCGCCTCGCCCGCCGCGGGCAGTCGCGCGGCGAACGCCTTTTGGGCCTTAGCCAACTCGCCCAAGGCGGCCTCGAATTCGCCTGCCTGCAGGTAGCCTTCGGCGTTGAGCTGGAGCGTGTGGGCGTCGGCCAAGGTGTCGGGAGTCACCGCCGTTTCGGCCAGTACGCGGGCCGCGGCGACCGCGCGCTCGGCGTCAACCAGCCGGGTCAGGAGCTTGCGGCCGTCGATGACCTGGCGGTAGAGAGTCGCCGACTCCTTGAATGCCGTCACCGCCTCAGCGTAGCGGTCCTTGGTCAAGAGGATGTTGCCTTCGGTGGACTTGGCCTCGGCTTTCGCCACCACCTTGCGCATGATGTCCAGCACCTCGACGTTCTGTTGGGCACACTCATCCTGCAGCACCGTGACCTCGGTACGGCTGTCGATGGCGGCCCTCAGCTCGCCGGTGGCGGCGGCGCCGCCGGGCCGATTGCCGCCCTGCTGCCCGTAACTGGCGAGTGCCAGGCACACGACGCCTGCCATCAGCGCCCGCCACGACACCCGGCCCCTGGGGTAGTCTGAGCTGTCCCTGTTCATCCCCGTGTTCCTCCGCGTCGAAAGTACCGAACGACAGACCAGAGTACCTGGCATCGCGACGACCGCGGCACAGTACCATGGGGAGAGCCTTGCGGCAAACCGTCCGACGCTTGTCTGATACTCGCCGGGCGCCGTAGGTGCCCCGCCCCGCGCTCTCCGGCGTTGACACAGCCCTGCGGAGTTCCGCGGGCCGTTCCAGACCGGCGGGCGTGCCTTGGATGGCCGCTGGCGGGGTCGGCCCGGTTTGGTGTACCGGCTTTCCAGCCACAGGCTGGGCCGCCCGCAGGGCGGAAGCCGGAATCCCC
>CAIZKT010000087.1:0-8299 GCA_903933565.1 uncultured Victivallales bacterium
GATCTGGCACCTGCTCACCCGCGGCGTGGTCCCGAAAGACCGCTTCTACCGCGGCGGAGCGGCGTTCGCCAGCCTCCCCTACCAGGTGTTCTGCCCCCTCGACGGGGTCGTTGTCTACGACCACCACGCTGGCTATCCCCTGTTGGGCAACGCGGAGGTGATCTTCCTCACCGGTATCGGCATCAGCGCCGAGACGCAACGGGCCGTCGAGAGGTGCGTGCGCAACGGGGCGCTGTGCATCGCGCTGCCAGACCTGGCACCTGAGCGGGTGCGGCAGCAGGCTGACGCGCAGGGCGCCCTTGCGGACGGGCAGGGCCGCTGGCTGCTCACCGCGGACTTCCTGAGCCCTGCCGTGCGGCAGGCTGTGGCCCCGGTGCTGCCTGCCGAGGACGTGATCCGCTACCGTTTCGGCGACCAGGAGGTCACCTTGCGCCCTGTCGCCGGCGACCCCAACCGCATCGAGGCGCACGTGAGGACCGTGAACCGCGGCGACCAGCAGCGATGAAGGCGGCGGTCCGTGAGTGCGACCGAATCGAGAGCGACGGCAGCAGCACCTTCGCCTACCGGCTGAGCATCGGGACCGTCTACGGCGAGGACTACGAGGCGCCCCTGAATGCCTTCCTGGCCGGCCGGGAGTCGGCCCTGGCAATCGACGTCCTGAAGGAAGTGCGCCAAGCCGGCCTCGCCATCCGGCAGGAGAAGCAAGCTTTCCCTGACCTGTCCCCTGACCTGTCCCCGGACCTGCGCGGCCTCACCCTGGCCGACTTCACGACCGGCTGGGAGCAGGCCTCGCCCTTCCGCGGGACCATGGTCATCCGTGACCTCTATCTGCGCAGCACGCGGCGGAGGCGCTAGCACGTGGCCTACATCGAGCTGAGACTCGAGCTGCCTTCGTGGCGTTCGCGACCTCGGGCTTCGCTTGGGCGAAAGCAGCCAGCGGCGCGAGCTGCAGGGCGGGGAGGACGGGGAGGGTGTGTTTCATGGCTTGAGGGGGGACGGCGCTGGGACCATGGCCTGCTGCGCGAGTTGCTTGAGCACCCACGTCTTGACGTCGGCATTGAACTCTGCCGGCATGTCGTGGCCGGTGCCTTTCATGACGAGGCCGGTGGCGTTGAGCTGGTTGGCTTTGACGGCGTCGTCGAGCTTCTTCACGGCGTTCGGCAGGTCCTCTCGCATCTTCTTGCCCAGCAAGTCGTTCTGCCCGGCGTAGTCGCCGTAGAGATAGAGGATTCCTTTGCCCCTGTAGCGGTCGAAGGTCTTGATCGAATGCCAGCCGCCTTCGATGAGGACGAGGTTCTGGAAGGTGCTCATGAGATAGGCATCACCCGTTTCGAATATGGCGACGATGGAGGTTGCGCCATTCGACATGCCGCCGATGGTGTTGTGCGCGGTGTCGATGTTAGGGATGGTGGCATGGATCCTCTTCAACATCGCGGTGTAGGCCTGGCAGATCGTCTCGCCGTCCTCTTCGGTGGTGATGAGCAGGCCTTTGAAGGGGCCATCGGGATCGAACTTCTTCTTGAAAAGCGGCAGGTTCACGAAGATGCAGTCCTTGTTCTCCATGATCTGCTGCCCACGCCCAGGGCCTGCAGCCGGGCCGCCATGCCCGCCATATAGGAAGACAAACAACGGGAACTTCCGCTCCGGCGAGTAGTTTTCCGGCAGAGCGAGATAGGCCTGCGTTGTCGTTTCCTGTCCCGACTGCATGGCATAGAGCGTCTGCGGCAGTTCGGGGAACTTCAGGATCATCCGGGTGCCAGGCTTCAAGTCGGGCGCGGGCTTTGAGTCAGCGTCGGCGTGCAACGCGGCCAGCGGCGCGAACAGCAGGGCGGCGAGAGCCGAGCGAAGCGAACCGTAGCGAAGCTGAGATAGCCGACGACGCTGATCACAAAGAGGTCGGCAAACAGCCTGCCAAGATGATTTCAAAAAGTCGCGGGCAACGGCAACGGTGGGTTTCATGGGTGTGTGCTCATTTGAAATCCGTTCGGCCAACCACTTTCCGATCCTTCACCGCGCCCGCATCGTGGGGAATGGGGCTGGGATCGTGCCAGCGTTCGCGCGGCGCGGGTGCTTTCGTGTCGAGCCATTGGCCGAGGCGCATTCGCAGTGAGGTGACAGAGCGATGCGCTTCGGGCCCGAAGGCCGACTTGCCGGCGTCGTCGTCATTCTTCTTTACCGTCATTGCGTGCAGTCCCGGCTCGCTCAGCACGGCGGCGGCAACGCTTTCGCGCGACTCGCCGGAGAGTGCCGTGAACATCGTCAGATATTCAACGAGCTGCTGCCCGGCGCGGAAGGTCTTCAATCGCAGGCTCGGCAACGGGCCTTCGGCGGTCGGATAGAACAGCGAGAGTTCATCCGCCTTCTGCCATGACGTGTCGTTGCCGATGGTCTGCCAGGGCAGGACGCCATCGGCTCCAAGCGCCCATGCCTCGACGCACCACGCGGCGTTGATGACGTTCGGAGAGCCGATGGCGTTCGCGCTGCCATACATGTAGATCAAGTCGCCGTGACGGCGGGCTCGTTGCATCACGCTTTCGCCGTAGGTTCGCAGCGAACCGCTGATGACTTCCACGTTGACAACACCATCGAGCAGATCGCGCTGCCATTGCGGACGCGAGATGTCCGTGCGATAGACCAGACGCGAGCCGGAATCGGCCCCGACGCCCTTCCAGAACTCGATGCCGAAGCGGCGCAGTGCCCAGAAGTCTTGCGTGTTGCCCGGTTCGTCGAGAAGCCACGCCGCCGACCCTTTGTTCCAGCCGGCCTTTTTGCGGGAGACTTTGTTGTTGAGATAAAACTCGAACATGGGTTCCGACCAGCCCCTTTCCCGGATGTGCCGCGCGATGTGTGACACCGCATCACGGAACTGCTGCCAGTAGGCATCGTCGTAAGCGGACTCGATCCAGTAGCCGCCTTTGAAATGCGCCTCGTGATCCATCGGCCAATTCTCATTGAGCATGAGGTAAAAGGACTCAATGGGCACGGCTGCCCGCGGCAGATCGTTGAAGGCAGATCCGTCGAGCAGCGGGCCATACTCCGCGTCCCATTCCGTCCAATCCCAGGTCCCGTCGGATTTGATCTTCGGACCAGCATCAATCCTGCCCGTCCCGTGGTAAGGCAGCACGTTCAAGGTCGTGCGGTGCTCCTGCGCGAGGCGATAGTAGTCGCGTTTGTGACCGGGCAGCCCATAGGCATTCATTTGTGGAATGAAGGAAAGGTGATCGGCCAGCGTGAAGTTCCAGACCGTGAGCGAACAGGGCATCGACTGCGCTCCGACCGTAAGTCTGCCCGTGATGCGTCCAGCCTTTGCGTCCTTCGGAACGTAAAGTTCGATGCAGGTAGGCCCTTCAGCGCTGCCAGGTTTCAAAGGATCAGCGTGGCCTTCGACGAGAGGCATCGTGAACGTCTTTGTCTTCACTTGCGCGAGTTCGATGCTCGCCTGCGCCGCCACCGTGAAGGATATCGCCTCTCCTTTCGCCGCGCAAAAATCAAGGGCCCGCAATGGCTCGCCAAACTCATCACGGCAATCCATGGGGAGCGTCCCCGCAAAGGCAGCTTCGCGCAGCGGTGGAAGCCGCGCGGGCATTGTGGCTGCGGTCTTAGCGCCTGTCGGTGCGGGGCTTTCAGATCCCCCCTCTTCCAGCCAGAGCAGAAAATAGGGTCGCGTGCTCCGTTTGTCGTCCCTGCTGGAGACGTAACGATTCAGGAACGGACGATAGGTAAAGGCGTTGCCGTCGCGACTGTATTCGCTGCCCACATCATCCATCACCGCAAAGCCGAAACAGCGGCCCTCCACGCGCGCCTGCACCACCGCAGGGTCAACCGCGATAATCTGCCAGCGATCCGCATCGCGCGGCGTGGCGTCGGCGAAGCTCCAAATGGACCCCCTCTCGCTATTGATCACAGCCGTGATGTCGGGCTGGTTTCCGCCCCAGCGCTTTTCCCCGGTCTGCGCCCAGGCGAACGAACTTGCACCTGCCGTTTTCGCCGGCTTGGCTGCAGCGCCTTCGACCCACTCGTCAGAGATCGTGGAAACCGTCATGCGCCCCAGCGCCACATCACCCTCTCCATGAAGATGAAGCTCTGCTTTGGCCACGCGTTTACCCCTAAGAGTGGCGCAGTTGATGTCCAGCAAAGAAAACTCCTGCACGCCTTTGAACTTCAGCTTCGGAGACGCACCGCTGCTGCCCTCCACTTCACCTGGATAGGATGAGATGGAGGTGTCGCGGGAGATTTCGATGCGTATCGGTTCGGCGGCACACAGCGCGGCCAGCGGCGCGAGCAGCAGGGCGGCGAGGAGTGTGGGTTTCGTGATCATGGAAAGGTGAGAGGTTCCTTGCCGGTGGAGCCATGATCCATCCCCAGTTTGCTCTTGACGAGGTCCTTCAGCGCCGCGCCGCCGGTGGTGAGTTTCCGCGCGAGGACGTCCTCCTCGCGGAAGCGGGCGAAGAGGATCTCGGCGTCGCTCGCCCGGTTGCGGTCGTAGTGGACATAGATGTCGCCGTTCGGGGCCTGGGCGATGTCGGGGTAGGAGACGCCGGCGCGTTCGTCGAGCAACAGGTGGAAGGGCCAGCTCTTGCCGTCGTCGGTGGAGAGGAAGGCGGTGAGCTCCTTGCGCACTCCCCAGTCCCCGGGCCCCTTCCAGCTCGGCTGCGTGACCCTGTCCTGGCCATGCTTGATGAGCAGGAGGTTGCCCGACTGGAGGCGGCGGAACACGGCTTTGCTGTTGACATGCGGGAAGGCGGTGGACTGGGGCTGCCAGGTCTTGCCGCCGTCGGCGGAGAGACTCTGAGCGATCTCCTTCATGCAGCGGGAGAGCATCCAGAGCCGACCATCGTCGAGTTCGACGACGCTGTGCTCGTTGAAGCAACTGTCGTTGAAGATGATGCCGCCGCGATACCGCCAGTGGCCGCCTTCGTCGTCGGAGACGAAGACGTTGGCGCCACGCACCGCATCCAGTTCATGGTAGCAGTCCGCAAAGGGCTTGTCGATGTGCCAGCGCTCCCAGAGCGACACGGGCAGGATCCACTCGCCGTTCCTGCGGACGATGGGCTTGTTCAACGACGCGCCGAAGCCGATGTAAACTGGTTTGGTCCATTGGGGGTTCTCCGCGTCGGGATCATCGCAACGGACATGCCAGTTGCTGCAACTGCCGTCGAACATGCCCAGGGACTGGTGGAAGAACAGCCAGAGCCGCCCCTTCGGATCACACCAGAAGGAACCCAGCCGCGTGCCCATCTTCAGTCCGTGCGCCTGCGGATCGATCACGAACACCGGATCACGCCATGACCGGCCCTGATCGTCGCTGTAGCTCGCCAGCAGATACGCATCCGGGCCGTCCTGGCCACCCGCCCAGCAGGTCCACACGCGCCCGCCCGGCGTGACCTCCATGCTTGCGGCCATCGCAAAGGGCAGGCACTTCTGCGCATAGGCCGGAAACGGATCGAAGATCAGCGTCGGCGTGACGTGAATGGAGTTGAGCAACTCCTGCGTGACTTCACTCGCAGGCTTTGCCGATCCGTCGGCGGCCGGTGCCGCGCCCAACGGCGTGAGCAGCAACTCAGCGACGAGTGTGAGCGTGTGCGCCATGGTTCCTGTCCTCCTGAAGGACACGCTCAATCTAGCCATCCTACCTGCTGTGTGGCAGGAAGTGTGCGGAGAAACGGCGCTGGACGCTATCGCCGCAGGGGGCCCCATGCCGGTCGGTCGTCTGGTCCAACGTATCGGTGATGCGCAGTTCGAACAGGGCCGCCACCGAGCCGGGCGGGACCGTCAGGCGCCAGGCCTGCCAGGCGCAGGGATAGGTCCTGGCGCCGAGCACGGGCGTCACGGGGACGGACGAGCCCGCAACCGTCGCCGAAGCGGTCAGGAAGGCGCCGGTGTTCACCGCCTCGAACGGCTGACCGTCCGCCTGGTGCAGTCCGACCGCGACCACCAGGGCGCCGCCGGCCACGGTGGCGGGGACTTCGCCGCATACCGTCCAGGCCGTCGGCGCCGTACTCTCTTTCTCCGCTGTGACCGCGACCGTCCGGCTCGGTTCGGCAAAGCCTGTCGGTACCGGTTCCCGCGGGAACGTGCGTGCGAGCGACGGCGCCTCGCTCCGCGGCACCGCCTCCAGGAGCACGACCTGGAACGGCCGCAGCGCCATGGCGGTCCGCGGGCCGAAGGCGTCGGGGCCGCCCGTCAGGCGCGCGGGGTCGGGGTACCAGCGGTACAGGTCCCAGAGCCGGTCGTCGGGCAGCCCCCACGCCGGGCCGAGCTCGAGCGTTACTACCTGGTCGGCCCAGGTTGCATTGTTGATCGCCAAGAAGGCGCGGCGGCCATCGGCACAGCAGTAGCCGTACGGGTCGTTGGCCTGGGGGCTACCGAGGACGAAGCGGGGATTGCCAAAGCATGCCGGGTGCGCCTTGAGCAAGGCGAGGAAGTCGGCCAGTTGCGACCACTCGGGCGGCGACAGCCAGCCCTCGTCGGCCCAGACCTGCGCCAGCAGGCTGCCGCGGCAGAGGTCCATGACCAGGCCCTCCTGCCAGCGCTCCTTGCCGATTTGGCTGTTCCACCACCAACTCGACAGCCATACGCCCAGCGAGTCCTTGCCGAGCGCCGGGACGAAGCCGGCCACGCGCTGGCCTTGGTCCAGCTTCTGGGTCACGCTGTCGCGCAGGTAGGGCGCCGGTTGGTCGCTGGGGCTGGCCGCCTCCATGTCCAGCCCGGAGTCGAAAAGTGTGTCCGCGTGCAGCAGCCACCACGGCGACTTGTAGCCCCAGTAGAGCATCAGCAGCACGTCCGGGCACTCGGCGTCGAGCGCCCGGAAGAACTCGACCAGACCCTCGACGATGGCCTCGGTCGAGTAGAGCCCAGGCAGGTGGTCATGCTCCGGGTTGACGCAGATGCAGCTCGTGTTGTCGAACTTCAGCAGGCGGGCGCGGTGTTCGCGGATGTGATGCCGGAACGCCTCCAGATACGTCGAGCGGATAGGCTCCGTGGCGCGGCAGAACGCCTTGCGTTTCAGTTGCACCTGGTTCAGTGTTTCGGGCTGGCGCAGGTCGTAGTTCAGGCAGGCCTGGACCTCCGGCGACGGGTTACCGCCGATTGACCACGACGCCATCGACCCGTCGATCCACAGCCCGAGGTC
Source organism: uncultured Victivallales bacterium (assembly GCA_903933565.1). Taxonomy (GTDB): domain Bacteria; phylum Verrucomicrobiota; class Lentisphaeria; order Oligosphaerales; family JAFGRS01; genus CAILUI01. The sequence goes on from CAIZKT010000087.1 coordinate 7,133, forward strand.
CATCCCCAGGTCGTCCAGCTTCCTCCGGATCAGTTCGAGTCCGTGCGGGAAGCGCTCGGGGTCGCACTCCTTCAGCGTCCCCTTGCCGTCGACCCAGAAGTGTACGTTGCAGAGGTCGAACTGGCAGCCGGCCACCTTCCGGCTCTCGCCTAGGACTTCGAGGCTGCCGAGGGTGTAGGTCTCGCGGTTCATGAAGTCGCCCGAGGGCCAGGAGCCGAAGTTGTCGAACACGGCATACGGCCGGTCGTGACCCCGGAGGACGCGCCGCATCCGGCCGCGGAGGTGGGCGACAAACGCCGCCTGCGCGGCCCCGGCCGCGGCGACGCCGAGTACGGTCTCCATGCATGCAAACGTCGCACCGGCCGCGAGCCGGACGCCGGGATACTGGCGCAGGCGGACCCGCCCCGAACAGCCCTCCGCGACCCCTGCGGGGTGCGCCAGCGTCAGGAAGAACTCGTCCGCGACGCAGACAGGAAACCCGCGCTCCACGTGCGGGCTCCCGTCCGAGGGGAAATCGCGGGGCGCCGGTATCGAGTACGTGCCGCCGGCGGGCTTGTCGCCGACCACGGCCGCGCCGATGTCGTAGGAACCCAGCCGCACGTTCAGCAGGCGGTCCCACACCGCCGTGCCACAGTTCTCGATGGTGACGGACCGGCGCAGCACCGGCTCGGCCGCGGTCCAGCGATAGGTCACCGTGATCCGCGCGGCGGGCGCCGCCGCTTCGAGCGTGAACACGGCCTCCCCGGCCGGCGCCCCGGCGACGGTGGGCCGCCCCGTCACGCGCAGTTCGGGCGTGAGCAGAGGCTGGTCCGGCAGGCCGATGTCGAAGCCCACCTCCGGTCCCAGCCCCAGGTCGAGCGTCCGCCCGGTCAGCCGGTTCTCCCAGGCGACGGCGCGGAGGCCGTCGGCGGTGTCCAGCGTGAAGGCGAAGGCGGGCGACATCAGCTCTACACGCGTCACGCTCCGACGTACGGTCGTACTCCCGGGCGTTGAGTTCATCGCGTCGGTCTCCTGAGTTATCAGTGGATGAGTACTGGATTGGTTGCCCGGCGTCTGCAGCGCCGGGCCCGGGCGATGAAAAACAGATCGCCCTTGGGATTTTTGGAGAACGAGTAGTAAGTGAAACTCCCGGCAATGGCGTCGAAATGGCGATCGAATCCCTTCTCC
>CAIZKT010000088.1:0-1561 GCA_903933565.1 uncultured Victivallales bacterium
GCTCCCGCTCCGGACCACTATCTTGAACTCGATTCTGTTCGAGTCTTGACCCGCTTGCCCTTCAGGGTGAGCAACCTGCATCTCGTCGCCATCCATGATGGTCGTTCCGCCTGTGGAGGTGCAGGGATCGGGGCGCTTCGGGCGGAGGAACTCCTGGGGGTAGCCCATTCTCCGGTTGCTGATGGTCCCGTCCCGAACCAACTGGGAGACGTTGCACCAGTCTCCGTCCTTGCAGCCACGCCCGTCAGCCCTGAGTTCGTCGGAGAACTCGATCGCTCTCTCCCACCAATCGTACTGACAGGCAGCAAAGCCATCCTTCTTGATGTCCTTCTCGGCGTAGTCAATCGTCACCGCAAGGCCCAGCGTCGGCCTGAACACCCAAGCTCTGATCGTCCCACGTCGCCCGCCAAGGAGCGTTGCATCCAATGCAAGGACTCTTGGCTCGGGTTCCGTGTACGTAGGCACAACGTTGGTAACGCAACAGCAGCAGCATTTCAGCCCGAGCCGGTCGAAGTGGCTCAGGGGGCGGTTCGCGACAAAGCAGAGAAGGTTGGCCCCTTGGGCCTCGCCAGCCGGATCTCTGCTCGCCCACCTCCCGATTCCGGGGCTGAAGTAGCGACGGCCGTAGTAGAAAAGATCTGGGCCGGCGGCAGAGCCGGGAAGGCGCGCTGCCTCTGCGTATTTGGTCGAGAACCGGATGGGGTTGGTCTCCGCCAGAGGACCTGAAGCGACGAGGGTATTGCCGAAGGGGCCGTACTCGTAGGTGGCCAGGACGGCAGTAGTCCCCGCATCGACGAGGTTAGTGACGTTGCCGTTGCCGTCGTAGAGGAACAGAGCGACGCTGGTAGTCTGAGCCGCAGACGATGACGAGGCCACAGTCAGGATTCCGCCGATGCCGCCAGCGGTGGCCATGGGGTCCATGCCTTCGCCGCCAAGCTGGCCGGAGAGGTCGAGACCGCAGACGTAAGTGCGGGTGTGGGTGATTGCGGGATTGTGGGCGTGGTCTGTGATGCGTTCGGAGAGAAGGATCCAGGAGTCCCACAGGAAGAAGTGCTCAGTGGTCAGTTGCCAGTGATCAGTGGCCCAGACATACTCGCGCTTGACACGGCGGCGGCCAAGACCGTCGTAGACGTAGGTGAGTTTGGGAGTGTGGGCGTCTGGAGGCGACGGGGTAACGGCCACCAGGCGGTTCTCGGCGTCCCAGGTGTAGAGCCACTGGACCTCGCCCAGCATGTTGCCGTTGGCGTCGTGGGTGAACTGCGTGGCAGCAGCCGGACGCGTAACCGTGGCCTGGGCTGTGGCCTGGGTCTGGTTCTGCGCGGTGCGGACCACCTGGAAGGTGTGCTGCCCTGCGGGCACGCTGAAGCCTTTGGCCGTCCACTCGCCCTTCTGGAAGACCATCGCCGGCTGGGTGTCCACGCTGACCCCTGCAAGGCCGGCAGTGCTCGTCCAGCCGAAGGCGGAGAGCGTCCCGGACCAGTTGCCGGTCACCAGTTGGTTCAGGTTGTTGTAGGTGTAGGCGCTCACCCCGGCATCCTCGCTGCGCTGGGTCGGGTTACCC
>CAIZKT010000089.1:0-26957 GCA_903933565.1 uncultured Victivallales bacterium
GGACACTCGTCTCTCGACCCACCACGGCGGGCAGGCCCTCGACCTTCTGCGGTTCTATACCAGCAAACTCCTACGGAACTGACCTGCGCCCGAGAGCGTCGCAGGGCGGTTTCTCTTTCCGGGCGGCAAGCGCATTGGAGCCGACGGGATGCTGGTGAGCCGCGGGTTCTGCAAGAGCCTGTTGAGGCTTGCAGGATCAGGAGGCAGCGCGGAGGGGGGGCGGGCCGAGGTCGGCACGGCGGCCGGGAGGCACGGACAGGGCCCGCCCTTCGCGCATGACCAGGGTGCGGTCGGCGCGCTGGGCCAGGTCCAGATCGTGGGTGACCATGACGATGGTCTTGCCCGCCACCTTGTGGAGGTCTTCCAGCAGGGTGATGATTTCCTTGCCCGCGGCGACGTCGAGGTTACCCGTGGGTTCGTCCGCCAGGATGATATCCGGTTCGTTCATCAAGGCCCGGGCCAGGGCGACGCGCTGCTGTTCGCCGCCGGAGAGTTCCTGGGGGCGGTGGCGGAGGCGCTCGCCGAGGCCGAAACCGCCGAGCAGTTCGGCGGCGCGGTCGTAGGCACGCGAGCGGTCCCAGCCCCAGTGCAGCGCGGGCAGCACGACGTTCTCATGGGCATTGAGTTCGGGGAAGAGGTGGTAGCGCTGGAAGACATGGCCGAGGTGGTGCAGGCGCAGGCTGGTGCGTTGGCGTTCGGTCATACTGCTGAAGGACTGTCCCAGGCAGACGATGTCGCCGGCGCTGGGCCGATCGAGGCCACCGAGCAGGTGCAGGAGCGTGGTCTTGCCGCTGCCGCTGCGGCCGACCAGGGCAACCCATTCGCCGGGGGCCACGGTGAAGGAGACGCCGCGCAGCACCTCGATGCGGTGCTTCTCCAGACGGAAGTGGCGCTGCAGGTCAACGACGCGGAAGACGGGGGAGGCAGCGCCGACGGCAGAGGGGTTGGCGGGACGGTCGGCCACGGTCAGTTCTCCTCCTGCAAGGCGCGGGCCGGGGACAGGGCCGAGGCGTAGACGGCGGGGATCAGGGAGGCGAGGATGCAGATGACCAGGGACATGAGCGTGATCAGGGTCACGTCGAGAGCCATGGGTTTGCCGGGGATTTGGGTGAGGTGGTAGAGTTCGGGCGGGAAGACATCGACGCCCATGCCCCGGCTGAGCACGGTAGCGATGGCATCTCGGTAACGGATGACCAGCAGTCCCAGGCCGACGCCGATGAGGGTGCCGATGCAGCCGATAATGCCGCCCACCAGGAGGAAGATGCGCGCCACCAGGGCTCGGCTCATGCCCATGGCCTTCAGCACCCCGATCTCGCGGGTTTTCTGCACGGCGACGGTGATCAGCGTCCCGGCGATCCCGAAGGAGGCCACGACGACGATGAAGGTCAGCAGAAATACCATCAGCGTCTTCTCGACGCGCAGGGCTCCGAAGAGGAGTTGATTGGCCTCCTGCCAACTGCGCACGGTGTACTGCGGCAGCTCGGCGCGCAGGTTGGCCAGCAGGGCCTCCATGCGGAAGGGATCGGGGACGCGGCCGTGGATGCTGGTGGCGCTGCCCCAGTCCTGGCCGAAGAGTTCGGCGGCCTGGTCCAGGTGCAGCAGGATCAGGCCGTTATCGAAGTCATAGACGCCCATGGCGAAGATGCCGGTGATGCGGACCGACTCGGGCACATAGACCTCGTCGGGCTCTTTGACCCGGAGGTTGCCATCGTCCTGCCAGGTGATGTTGCCGGTGAGCCGCTGCGGGGCGTGGATCAGCAGTTCGTCGCCGATCTTCAGCCCGAGTTCCTGGGCCATCGCCGAACCGATCATGGCCTCGCCTTCGTGGATCTCGAAACGGCCACTGAAACGGCCATTGCTGGCGATGTTGGTGACCTGCTTCTCGAGTTCCGGGCGGATGCCCTTGGCCATTTTGACGCTGGAGCCATTGCGGACCTGAATGAGCACCGGGCCCTCGATGACGGGGGCAGCGCACACCCCGGCGGCGGCGAGGGTCTTGATGATGGCGGCCGGTTCGGGGATGGCGGTCTGGCCCGCGGCGGGGTTGACATAGACATGGGCCTGCACGCTGAGGATGCCGTTGCGGATGTCCTCATCAAAGCCGCTCATGACGGAGGTGACGATGATAAGGATGGCCACGCCGAGGGCCGGACCGATAATGCTCAGCAGGGTGATGACGGAGATGAAGGTCCGTTTTGGCCGCAGATAGCGCAGGGCCAGGAGCACGTCCGCCGGAAGCTGCATGAGGGACTCCACGAGTACGCCTTCAACCGCAAGGGATTCGGGGGCGTAAGCTAAGAGCGGAAGCGGGCCGGTCAAGTCGGCTTGGGGTGGTTGCGGGTGAGTTTGGGGGGGGCGTCATGGCGGAGTATGTTAGGGTGCGTATGGCGCTCGGGAAGCAGCAGGGATTGGCCTGACACAGGAGAGGATGGCAGCGTGTGATTCTGGTTTCTTTTGGCCTCTGGTTCATCGTGGTCTTCGGGATCCGCATTGCGGTGTGGGGCAACCCGCTGCAGCGCATGGTCGTTGAGGCCGAGCCGGCGTTGCTGATGGGGGTTGAGGCGTTGGTGCTGGGGCAGAAGCCGGAGGGCACGCCCAGCGAATTGCGTTTTGTGCGGGCCTTTACGCAGCGGGTGCTGCTGCAGTTGGGGATGCTATGCCTGGAGTTGGTGGTGCTGGCGCACCTGTGGTGGGTGAGGGTTGTGCCCCTGCTCTGCCTGCTGCTATTGCTGAAGGATCTGGCGGCGGCGGGGATCGGCCTGTGGGTGGCCCACCGCGATCGCGAACGGGGGGTTCTGGCGGTGGTGCGGAACGCGCCCGTGTGGCTGTTGGCGGCGGAGCGTTGCAGCGCCATCGTGTCGGCGGTCGGGGCGCTGGTGTTGTTTGTGATCATCAACGGACTGCGGCTCTGGTGAGCCGCCCAGGGGCTCCATGAACGGCGACGCGCAGACCAACGTGGTGCTGGTGACCGGGGACGACGTCGCCATGATCGAGGCGGAGGTGGCCCAGGTCATCCGCCAGGTAGCAGGTGACCATCCCGACGCCTTCAGCCTGGACATCCTGCGGGAACGGGATGGCCTGGACCTGGCCGAGCTCTTGCGCCAGGTCATGCGTTCCCTGCAGTCGCCGCCTTTCCTGGGGACGCGCAAGACGGTCTGGCTGCGGGGTTTTTCCGGTTTCGGGGGCGAGAGCGCGAGCGCTACGCCCAAGACGGCCGAGGCGGGCGCGCTGCGGGAGTTGGCGGAGCGTATCGGCAAGGGCCTCCCGGCGGACATCGCCCTGGTCATGGACGGGCCTGGGGCCGCGGCGGACAAACCTCTGAGCCGCGCCTGCGCCGCCAAGGGCAGGGTGGTCGTCTGTACCCGGCCAACGCTGCGCGGCAAGGAGTGGCGCGGTGATATGCGCGAGGTCATCTGTCGGCGGGCCGCGGAGAAGGGGGTCCGGCTGGCCGACGAGGTGGCCGAATTCCTAACCGATGTAATCGGCGCCGACACCGGTCGCATCGAGGGCGAACTTGAGAAGCTGATCTGTTATGTCGGCGGCCCCGAGCAGCCCATCACCCGCGCCGCCGCGGAGCAGGTTTGCGTGGGCGCGGGGGAGGAATTGTCGTGGGCGTTGACGAATGCGCTGGGTCGGCGCAATGTGACCGAGGCTCTGCGCGTTATCCAGGTGTTGCTCGAGCAGAGTCGCGACGACGGCCAGGGGGCGCGGTTGCTGCTGGCCCAGACGGCCAAGTACTTCCGGGAGCTGCTGCAGGTCAAGGTGTTCATGAACGAGCGGGGACTGCTGACCCCGGCCGCGGTGCTGAGTGCGGTGCAGCGTGCCAGCGCCGAGGAGCGGCAGGCCTGTCTGGCTGACGGCCTGGCGGCGCTGACCGGCAGTCCCTACCGCGCCAAGGCGTTGGCCATGGATGCCGAGGCCTATTCGGGGGTGGAACTGATCGAGGCGGTGCGCGCGGCACGCGATGCATACCTCAGGTGCATTACCTCGAGCGTGTCGGAGCGGGTTGTACTCGAAGAGATCGTCATTCGAACCGCGGCGCCGGTGACGGCGTCGCCGCAGGGGAGCTAGGCTTATGAGCAGCGGCATGGATTTCGAGACCAGTCTGGGGGTGCTGCGGATTCTCTCTGCCGCCCTGACCGTGCCGCACACGCTGGACGAGGGGCTGCAGCACATTGCGCGGATGACGGGCGAGTTGATGGCGACCGATCAGACCGTGTTGCTGATGCGCGACGAGGACCGGCATGAGTTGATCGTGCGCACCTGCGTCGGCATCAGCGGCCAGAACATCCGCGTCGGCCACCCGCTAGTGGTGCCAGAGCGGCTCAAGGGCATTCTGTGGAATGTGCGTTTTCTGCACCAGATCAACTGGATTGAGGCGGGGATCAAGGACATCGGCTTCCCCGTTCTGGTGGCGCCTATCTGCGTCAAGGGCGAGCGCATCGGCATTCTGATCACGGGCAAGTCGCGCACCGCGGCGCCCGGCTTCGACCCGATCCCCCGCAAGCTCTTCGGGCTGATTGCGCCGTTTGCCGCGCTGATGATTGAGAATGGCAAGGTGTATGACTACCTGCGGCAGAACTTTGCGCAGCATTCGCAGGAGCTGATCGAGGCCAACCGGCAAGAGGCGGGACGCCGTGACCAGGCTCAGCAGCTGATGATTTCGTCGCTGAACAATCCGAACAAAGTAGTGCGGCTGCTGGCGGAGTCGTTCTATAAGGAGTTGGCGCGGGCGGGCTTCAGCCCCGGGCAGATTACCACGGCGGCGGCGCACATTCTCGAGTGCATCACCCGCCGTGAGCCCAACCACGCGACCTCTCCCTGAGTCAGGGGAACCGTGGGCAGTGAGCCGTTGGCAGTGCGGTGACGGAGGATGCGGAGATGGCCCTGTGGAGTGGACGCTTCAGCAAGGAAACCGATGAGGCGGTCGCCGCTTTTTCGGCCTCCGTGGGCTATGACAAACGTCTGTATGCGTATGACATCCAGGGCAGCATCGCCCACGTGCGCATGCTGGCGCACGTCGGCATTATCGCGGTGGCGGACGCGCAGGCCATCGAGACCGAGCTGAACGCCATCCGGGAGCGCATCGAGCGGGGCGAGTTCATCTGGCGCACAGACCGCGAGGATGTGCATATGAATCTTGAGGCCGCCCTGATCGAACGGCTGGGAGACACGGGTGCCCGAGTGCATACGGGCCGCAGCCGTAACGACCAGGTGGCGACCGACGAGCGGCTCTACCTGCGGGCTGAAGCCGACCGGTTCGGCGAGTTGCTGCAAGGCCTGCAGCGTGGTTTGCTGGTTCTGGCGCGCCGGGCTGGTCCCGCCATCCTGCCGGGACTGACCCACATGCAGAATGCGCAACCGGTGCTCTTCGCCCATCACCTGCTGGCCTACGTCGAGATGCTCGAACGTGACCGCGAGCGCCTGCAGGACTGCCGACGGCGCCTGAACCGCTCGCCGTTGGGCGCCGGCGCCCTGGCCGGTTCCACTCTGCCTCTGGACCGCGAGTTTACCGCCCGCGAGCTGGGCTTCGATGAGGTCTTGCGCAACAGCATGGACGCGGTGGCCGATCGCGACTACATCGTCGAGTTTCTGGCCTGCCTGAGCCTGGCTGCCATGCACTGTTCCCGGCTGGCCGAGGATGTGATTCTCTGGGCCAGCCAGCGCTTTGGCTACCTCGAGTTGGACGATGCCTTCTGCACCGGGTCCAGCCTGATGCCGCAGAAGAAGAACCCGGACGTAGCGGAGCTGGTACGCGGCAAGACGGGGCGCATTTTCGGGCACCTCATGGGTATTCTGGTGGTGCTTAAGGGGTTGCCGTTGACCTACAACCGCGACTTGCAGGAGGATAAGGAGGGGCTCTTCGACGCCATCGACACGATGAGCATGATCCTGGTCACCCTGGCGCCGATGATGGCGTCGGCGACGCTTCGGCCTGAGGTGATGGAGCGAGCGGCGGCCGATCCGGCGTTGATGGCCACGGACCTGGCCGAGTGGTTGGTGCGTCGGGGGGTGCCCTTCCGCGACGCCCATCACATGGTCGGTCGTTTCGTGAGCGCTTGTGCGACGCGGGGCATCGGGCTGGACCAGGCCACCCTGGCGCAGATGCAGGAGAGCATTCCGCTGGCCGAGGGGGAGTGCCTGACGCTTTTTGTGGCGCAGCGCAGCGTCGCGGGGCGGGACCTCACCGGCGGCACGGCTCCGGTTCAGGTAGCGCGTCAAGTGGCCTTCTGGACCGACAGGCTGGGCCAAGGCTAGGACAGCGATAGGACATTCACCATGCAAGCTCCTGCACTTCGTCACACCGTCGTCTTTCGGCTCAAGCATCCGCGTGGGTCCGCCGCCGAGCGGGATTTTCTCGCCACGGCCAGGCAGCTGGCGCTCATCCCCGGCGTGCAGCGCTTCGAGCAACTGCGCCAGACCAGCCCGAAGAATGCGTTCACTTTTGGCTTCTCCATGGAGTTTGCCGACGCCGCGGCCTACCAGCGCTACAGCGCCGACCCGGCGCATGTCGGCTTTGTGCAGGAGCGTTGGCTGCCGGAGGTAGCCGAGTTCATGGAGATCGACTACGAAGCGCTGGCGTGAGGGTTGCTTCTTGCCCTCGCCGGGTTGGCGGGCGGACAGGTGTGAGGTCGAGGCGTAAGCAAGACGGAGGAAGCAGACGATGACGGGCAAACGGGCATGGGCAGTGGCGGTGGCCGTGGTGGTCGCGACGGCGGTGTTTGGCAGCGGCTGTCGCTCGACGTCGGGCGAGCCCCGGCCGAGTCGGGCTGAGCGCAACCGCGAGGCCAGGGCCATTCGGGCCGAGCGCAACCGCGTGGCCAGGGCCAACCTCGCCCCGGCGCCAGAGGCGCCGACGCAGCCTCGAGCGGCGGTCAACCTCTCGGCTTTCCAGGCGGTGGGGTTGACGGCGTTGATCATCGCCCCGCCCTACGACGGGAGCAACATCAACAAGCGCGCCGCGGCGCGGATTGAGCTGGTGCTGCTGGCCGAGATGCGTGGCATCTTCCCGCAGTTGAAGGTCGGCGCCGAGGCCGAGGGGGTGAAAGCGGATGCGGGTGAAGCGTTGCTGATCGAGCCGCTGCTCACCGAGGTCAGGTTCATCGGGGGCGGCGCGCGTTTCATGGCGGGCGCCATGGCGGGTAACTCGAATGTGCGTTTGCGGGTGACCTTTCGCAACGCCAAGACGGGTGCGGTGGTGGCCGAGCCGGAGTTCTACCGGGTCGGCAACGCCATGGCAGGCGCCTGGACGGTTGGGGGGTCCGACAACGTGATGTTGGACAACCTGGCCCGGGAGGTCAGCGCGTACGTCCGCCAGAACCTCTGAGAGCGTTCGTAGTCGCCGCGCCGGAGTCGTCGGCAGAGGGTCTCCCGGCGGGCCCGGATCAGCCGTCCTCGACAGAGGCGCATCCGGGCTGGCGGCCCGTCGGCGTGTGGGTCGGCCTAACTCGCCTCGAATTCCCCCTTTCCACGGGGCTCCTGGTCGGCCAGGGTGGCGTCACGAAGCGCCATTGAAACCCGTTACCGGCTCGCTATGTTTCAACACCGTCGGAATGCGGTGCCGGACGTGCTGTAATGCCCGCGCTGCCGTCGGTATTAACGTGAGGCTCTTGCAGAACCCTCGGCTCGCGGGCGCCTTCGCGCCTGTGGCCGCTCGCCCTCCATCGCGGTTCGCGAGGCGTTGGGGGGGTTCTGCAAGAGCCTCACTTGACTGACACGCCTGGCGGACTGGGTTACGGGTAGCAGACTGCATAAAGCACGGGGCGGAGCGTTCCTTAGCAGCCTTGGGGGATGGGGGTCTCGGCTGAGCGGCCGACGCCTCGGGCTGCGGTGACCGGTCGAGCAGAGACGAACATGACCGCCCTTTTTGACTACAGGCCGCGGGTGGCGGCGGATTTTGAGTTTAGCGAGCCGGCGCAGTTGCGGGCCACGCAGCTGTCTCTATTGCGCGAGCACATTGCCTATCTGCTTAGCCATTCTCCGCACTACGCCGCGCGCTTTGCCGAGATTGGGCTAGTTCCGGAAGCCTTGCATGACCTAGATGATCTCGGGCGGGTGCCGGTGTTGACGGCCAAGCGTGACCTGGAATTGGCCGGTGACCGGTTTCTCTGCGTCGGGGCGGATGCGGTGGCGGATCTTTGCCTGACCTCGGGGACGACGGGGAAGCCGGTGGCGCTGTTTCAGACGGCGCATGATATCGGCCGCTTTGCCTACAACGAGGAGATCTCGTTTCGGGCGGTTGGGGTAACGGCCGGGGAGAGGGTCACGGTAGCGGCGGCCTTGGATCGCTGTTTCATGGCAGGTTTTGCCTATGCCCTGGGTTTGAGCCGCATTGGCGCCACCGTCATCCGGGCGGGCTCGAGCAGTGTGGCCATGCTGGCTGGAGTGGTGCAGGAGTACCGTCCGACGACGTTGGTTGGGGTGCCGACCTTCATGTTGGCTCTGGCGGAGCGTCTGGGGGAGATGGGGGTTGGGTCGGCGGGCTGCGGCGTCCGTCGCCTGGTCTGCATCGGCGAGCCGGTTCGCCGCCGGGACCTGGCCTTGTCGGCGCTTGGCGAGCGGCTGCGGCAGGCTTGGCAGGCAGAGGTTTACGGCACCTATGCGACCACCGAGTTGGCGACGGCTTTGGCGGACTGTGCGCAGGGGTGCGGGGGGCATCTGCACCCGGATTTGCTGGTTCTAGAGATCTTGGATGACGAGGGTCGGCCGGTTCCGGCGGGGACCGCAGGTGAGGTCGTGGCCACGCCTCTGCAGGTGACCGGTACGCCGTTGTTTCGTTTTCGCACCGGCGACGTGGCCCAGCTGCATGAGGAGCGTTGCGCCTGTGGGCGTTACTCGCCGCGTCTGGGGCCGATTCTGGGTCGCAAGAACGAGATGCTGAAGTTCCGTGGCACCACGGTGTTTCCGCCGGCGATCTTCAGTGCGATCCAGGCGTTGCCCTATGTGCAGGACTACTACATCGAGGTGCGGGCCGGTTTTGATCTGAGCGACCAGATTCGGGTGGTGGTGGGTTTGGCCGAGGGCTGTGGGGTGAAGGCGGAGCGCATCGCCGACGAGATTCGGGCTCAGGTACGAGTCAAGCCCGAGGTCGTCTGTCAGAGCGTGGCGGAGGTGCGTGCCCGGACGCTGCAGCCGGACAAACGCAAGGCAGTGCGCTTCTTTGACTTGCGGCAGCGCGCGGGGGGCGTGACGGAATGAGCGCGTCGGGGGTGAAGTCCGGGCGGCTCGGTGACCAGCAGTCCGTGGGCGTGGCGGTGGGGTGGAATCAACGATGAATGAACCGGTGACGTTGACGCTGGACGGCAACAGCCTGGCGGTGGCGGATATCGTGGCGATTGGCCGGGGGACCCGGCAGGTTGCCTTGGGGACGAAGGCGTTGCAGCGCTGTCGCCGCAGTCGTCGGCTGCTGGAGGACAGGCTGGCGGCGGGCCACGTCGTCTACGGGGTCAACACCTCCTTCGGTCCGATGTGCAATAAGGTGATCAGCCAGGAGCAACTGGAGCTCTTGCAGGAGAATCTGATTCGCAGTCATGCCGCGGGCCTGGGGGAGGCGCTGCCGGCGGAGATTGCCCTGGGCATACTGGCGGTGCGGCTGAACACGCTGGTCAAGGGGTACAGCGGCGTGCGGGTGGAGCTGCTCGAGTTTCTCAAGGAGCTGATCAACCGGGAGATTGTGCCGCGCATTCCGGAGTGCGGGAGTGTGGGGGCCTCGGGTGATCTGGTGCATCTGGCGCACATGGCCCTGCCGATTTTGGGCGAGGGCCAGGTCTACTACCGCGGCCAGTGGTGTAGCGCTGCCGCCGCGCTGGCCGCGGAAGGGCTCAGTCCGCTGCGTCTGACCAGCAAGGAAGGCCTGGCGTTGATCAACGGCACCTCGGCCATGACCACCATCGGGGCCTTCGCTCTGGCCGGGGCGCAACGGCTGTTCAACCTCAGTTGCGTCACCGCGGCGATGGCGCTGGAGATTTTCGGGGGGTTGGACGACGCTTTTGACGAGGACCTGCACCGGCTCAAGCCTCACCCCGGGCAGGCCGAGGTGGCCAGGGCCGTACGGCAGCTCTACCATGGCTCGAGCAACATCACCGAGCGCGCCGGGACTCACGGTCGCATCCGGGCGCAGGCCCACGGCGGGGCGGTGTTCGAGACGACGGTCAGCGTGCAGGACGTCTACTCGATCCGCTGCACGCCGCAGGTTCTGGCGCCGGTATACGAGTCCTTGCAGGCGGGGTTGCGCACGCTGAGCACCGAGGCGAACTCTTCGAACGACAACCCGCTGGTGATTCCGGAGAAGCAGAAGATCCTGCACGGGGGTAACTTCCACGGCCAGAGCGTCGCCTTTGCGATGGACAGTTTGTGCATGGCGGTTGCGACCCTATGCACGCTGTCCGAACGGCGCCTGAACAAGTTGCTGGACCCCAAGCTCAACGACGGGCTGCCGGAGCAGTTGATAGCGGGAACCCCGGGCCTGAGTATGGGGTTCATGGGGGCGCAGTACGTGGCGACGTCGACCACGGCAGAGAACCGGCAACTGGCGAATCCGGTCAGCACCCTCTCGATCTCCTGCAATGCCTCCAACCAGGATGTGGTCAGCATGGGCACGGTGGCCGCCCGCAAGGCGCTGCGGGCGGTATCGAATGCCGCCCATGTGCTGACGGTGGAGATGCTGGCGCAGATGCAGGCGTTGACGTTCCGCCATGCCGCCGGGCTTGGCCATGGGACCAAGCGCATCCACCAGCAGCTCAGCCAGCACTTCCGGGTGTACGACAACAGCCGGGTGTTTCACGAGGACCTCAGGCAGTTCCGGGAAGTGCTGTTCGAGACCGACCTCTTTGATGACCTCAGCGCTTTCGTCGACTGAGCGAGTGGGCGCGATCCAGGACGGGGCACATGGCCTTGAGACAATCCGTCTACATCCGGGTGGCAGCACTGTGGGGGCTGTTCGTGGGCGGCTTGGCCTGGGGGGCCGACGGCGTGGCGCCCGGGGTTCTGGCGCCTGGGGAAGCGGAGGCGTTGCAGGCGATTCGGACGGCGGCGGCCGAGGTGAGGACGGTGTGTTGCGACTTCAGCGAAACGAAGACGATAGCGTTGCTGAGCAAGCCCGTGGTCTCGGAGGGTCGGTTGTTCTTTGCCCGGCCGGCGTGTCTGCGCTGGGAAGTCCTTCGACCGGTGGAATCGGGGTTTGCCACGGACGGGGCCCAGGTGATGCGTTGGCATCAGCGCACCGGCAAGTCCGAGCGGGTGCAGAACGAGAGCCTTCCCATCCTGCAGGAGGTCTGCGCCAACATCATGACTTGGATCACCGCGGATCTTGACGCCATTCGTCGGCAGTATGACGTCCGCATCCTGGGTACGGCGCCGGTCACGCTCGAACTGCGCCCTCTGCGCCAGGATGCCAAGGCGTTCATAGCGACGGTGACGGTGCGTTTTGCCCAGGGCGGAACGCAGGTTGAGGCGGTCACCCTGCGGGAGCCGGGCGGCGACACGACGGAGATCGCCTTCCGGAACGTGGAGTTCAACCGGGAACTGGACCGGGCGCTTTTCCGTTGAGGCGGCGGCTGACGTTCTTAGCGTGAGCAGGTTCATCTTGGTCGCACGTTACCGGCGTGGACTCATTCTTCTGGGGTTGCTGCTGCTGGCTGGCGCCGCGACGTTGCGTCTGTCGACCCTGCACTTCAGCGAGGACGTCCGGCTGATGATTCCGGACGGCCCGGAGCTGCAGCAGCAGTTTGAGCTCCTGCGTTCTTCGCCATTCAGCCGCCGGATTCTGATCAGTCTGCATGCCGAGGACGCGGGGCTGACGACCGAGCGTCTGACCGGGGTTGCGGACGCGGTGTGCGGGAGGCTGCAGTCGGCGCCCTTCCGGGCTGCGCGCAGCGGTCCGTCGGCGGGCGACGCCGCAGCGCCGGTGAGGCTGCTGCTGGAGCATCTACCGGGCTACTTCACGGAGGATATTGCCGCGGCGGTAACGTCGCGGAGCACTGACATAGCCTTGCGGCAGCGCGTCGAGGACTGGTATCAGCGTCTGCTCTCACCCGAGGGCTGGGGCATCAAGGAGCGCCTGCGCCGGGATCCGTTCGATATGGCTGGCCTGTTGCTGAGCCAGTTGCGCTCTCTGCAAGTGGTGCCGAACCTACGCCTGAGCTCCGGGCATTTTGTGACCCCGGACGGTCGGGCGGCCCTGGTGATGGCGGAGAGTGACGTCTCGCTGACCGACAGTGGTGGCAGCCGGACATTGCTGGCCACGCTGCGCACGATTTTGGCCGAGGAGGTGCCGGTTGGCATCCGGGCGCGGGTGGTCTGCGGACAGCGCTACGCCGTCGCCAACGCCGACACCATCCTGCGGGACCTGCGGGTGGTCTTCGCCGCGGCCCTGATCGGGAACCTGCTGGTGCTGGCGCTTTTTCTGCGTCTCTGGCAGTCGAGTGTGGTGGTGTTGGTGTTGCCGCAGGTAGCGGTCTGTCTGGCGGCGGCGTTGCTGTCGTTCTTCCGTCCTGACCTGTCGATGCTCACCCTGGGCTTCGGTGCCGTCTTGTTGGGCGTCTGCGATGACAGTGGCATTCACGTCTACTACACCTTGGTCGGCGTTCCGGCGTCCCGGCGCCGGGAGCGGTTGCTGGAGGTGGTACGCCCCATCGTGTTCTGCGCTTTGACGACGTTGGCGGCGTTTGCGTTGCTGTTGTTGTCGCCGATGCCGGGGCAACGGGAACTGGCGGTTCTGGCGATCCTTGGCATTGTTCTGTCGACCGTCCTGTCCTTTGTGGTGCTGCCCCAGATCATCCCGGCCGGCGAAGTCGGCGCGACTCTCGGCCGCCAGGGTTGGCTGGTGCCGGAGTGGCGCCTGCCCCGGCGCCTGGTGCTGGGGGTCTGGGCGGCGGTGATGGTGGTGGGGACCGTTTTCGCCTTCAGGGTAAAGGTGGATGGCGAGCTGCGGCACCTGGGGGTCGAGCCCGCGGCAGCCAAGGAGGACGAGTTCGAAGTACAGAAGACCTGGGGGCAAACTGGCGCGCGCGCCCTGGTGGCGTGCGAGGGCGCCGACCTGGAGACGGCGCTGCGGTACAACGAAGAGTTCTTTGCGAGCGCGGCGCGGATCTACCAGCCGGGCGAGCTGGTGAGCCTGGCGCCCCTGTTGCCGTCGGCCGCGACGCAGGCCCGCAACCAAGAGCGCTGGCAGCGTTACTGGGCGGCGCCGCAAGCGCTGCGGCAACTCCAGGTCTTGCGTCGTGAGGCCGTGACAGCGGGCTTTACCGAGTCGGTGTTTGCGCCTTTCAACGAGAGTCTGGCCCGGCTTCCTGGGGTCGTTTCGCCGGAGCTGTTGCGTCGTGCCGGGCTGGGAGACCTGGTCGAGATGCTGATCACCGTGCGGCCCGGGCAGGTGCGCATCCTCAGCCTGGTGCCGGACGACGAGCGCCTGGCAGCGCTGCCCTTGCCAGCCGGAACGAGCCGCGCCTCGGGGCGACGCTTCGCCCAGGAATTGACCACGACCATCATGCGCTCGTTTCTGCTGTTTCTGGGTTTGGCGGTCGTGTTGACGTTGGCGCTGTTGGCGTGGTTGTTTCGTTCTCCGGCGAAGGTAGCCGCCGCGGCTCTGCCGTTTGTGACCGGCATCGTGGTGATGCTCGGCGCCATGGGGCTGTTTCATCTGCCGATGAACCTATTCAACGCCTTGGCGGCGGTGCTGGTGGTCGGCTTGACGGTGGATTTTGGGATCTTCATGGCATCGCCGCTGGTGGAGCGCGGCAGTGAGCGGGTGCGGACGGCCGTCGCGGTCTGTGCCTTGACGACCCTGACGGGCTTTGGGGCGCTGGTTCTGGCCCGGCACCCGGCGCTGCATGCGATCGGGCAGACGGTGCTGCTGGGGATTGGCTCGGGGGTGGTGGCGGCGGTCTTGGTGATCCCGGCACTGCACAGGAGGCCGGAGTGAAGCGCGGAGTCAGCGCGGCCTATGTGCCGCTTCTGGCGCTGCTGGTGGGTGCGGGCTGCGCCCACCCACTCGGCATCGAGCGGCCGGTACTGACGCGGACGGTCGCCCGGAGCGCGGCTGAGCTGAACAACGCCGCCGCCGCATTTGGTGGCCTGGCGATTCGGTTACGGCAGAGCGTGATCATCTCTTACCAAGGCCGCGACCTGCTGCTCAGCGGTCTGCTGGTGCTTGACCCGGCGTCGGGGAGTGCGCGGTTGGTGGCCAGCCAGGATCTGGGCCCGACGGTCTTGGCGCTGACCGTCAGCGCGACGGGATATGAGCTTCTGCGGCCGCCGCCGGCCCCCTACGATCACCCGCTGCTGGTGGCGGGTGTCGCCGCCGGGGTGCGGCGTCTGTTTCTGGCTCCGCCCGGCTCCGGGGCGGCGACCTTCCGGCAGGAGTCTCGAGTTTACCGGGGCCAATTCGGGGAGGGCGCGGCGGCGCGGCATTGCCTGCTGGGAGGTGAGCCGCTGGTTCTGCTTGAGGCGACCGGCCAGGCCGAAAACGGCCCCTGGCGGGTGACCTACGGCAACTACCGGCAGTGCCCGTCCGGGTTTCTGCCCATGGCCCTGGTCTACGAAGAGGCGGCGAATCGGCTGCGGGTCACGGTCTGGAACGAGAGTGTGGAACCGTAGTCTGCCGCGGCGGCGAAGGGGATTGCCGTGAGTGTTCGCGTGGGGATTGTGGCGGCCACGGCGCTGACGGCGGCCGGCGACGAGGTGGAGGCGTTGTGGCGGAGGCTGTTGGCCGCCGATAGCGCCATTGCGCCGGTGCGCCACTTCAGCACCGCGGGTTTGACCTCGTCCAGCGCGGCCTGCGTGGGCTGGTTGGAGGCGAGCGCCGAGCGCACCCGGTTTGGCCACCTGACCGAGGTCCTGGCCGAGCGGGTCGGGAGCTGGAGCGTCCCGCCTGACAGTCGCCTGATAACCGCCACCACCAAGGGGGACATTGAGGTTCTCGAACGGCAGTGCCGTCTCCCGGCGGGTGAGCGCGCCAGGCTCGGCGGGCAGGCCTGGGCCGACGGCCTGGCGCTGCGGCTGGGCCTGTCACGGTCGGCGTTGAACGTCACCGCGGCCTGTGCTTCGTCGACGATCGCGGTCGCCTTGGGGGCGCAGGACATCGTCGCCGGGCGTCGTCGGGCGGTCCTGGTGTGTTGTGCCGACGTGGTCAGCCACTTCGTCTTCACCGGGTTCTGCGCGCTGAAGGCCGTATCGCCGGGGCGGGCGCGGCCGTTTGACCGTGAGCGCGACGGGCTCAGCCTGGGTGAGGGGGCGGCGGCGCTGCTGTTGATGGAAGAAGGGCAGTGCCGGGCCGAGGGTCGGCCGGTGCTGGCCTGGGTAGAGGGCTGGGGGATTGCCAACGACGCGCATCACGTGACGGCTCCGGCGCGGGACGGGTGCGGGCTGATCGAGGCCTGCCGGATCGCCTTGGCGCAGGCCGGGGTGGCCGCGGCGGAGGTGGGGGCCGTCAACGCCCACGGTACGGGTACGGTCTATAACGACCTGATGGAGTTGAAGGCATTCCAGAGCGTTTTTGCGGGCCAGCCGGTGCCCCTGTTCTCGATCAAGGGACTGGTCGGGCATACGCTGGGGGCAGCCGGGGGGGTGGAGTGCTGTGTGAGTCTCCAGGCTTTGGGCGCGGGGCTGGTGCCGCCGACGGTAGGATGTCAGAGCCCGGAACCACTGGGCGAGGGCTGGGTCTGCCGCGAGCCGTGTCGACTGGCGAAGCCGCGCATTCTCAATACCAACTCAGGGTTCGGCGGGATCAACGCCGCCGTCCTGCTCAGCCGCGAGGTCTGCTGATGGATGCGCTGGTTGGCGGCGTCGGCTGGGTCAGCGCCGGGGGCCTGGGCGGCAGCCTGTGTCACACCGGCTTTGGCCTGGGTCCGGGGCCGCTGCCCGAGTTCCGTTGCGGGGACGTATTGCGCCGTCCCTGCCAGCGCTTTGGGAGGTTTGACGGCTTCTCTCGAGCCGGGCTGGCAGCGGTTTCCTTTGCTTTGGAGGATGCGGGCCTGGCCGAATGGGAGAGCAAGCGCCCGATCGGGATGGTGGTGGGAACCGTGCTGGGTTGCCTGGAAGTGGACACGGCCTACTACACCTCGGCTTTGGAGGGCGATGGCTCGACCGCCAGCCCCAACCTGTTCACCTACACCTTGCCGAACTGTTTCCTGGGCGAGGCGGCAGCGCATTTTGGCCTTACGGGTCCGGGCTACGTGCTGACCCTGGCGCCCGAGGCTCCGTGGTGCTGGCTGGACGCGGCCTTGGAGATGCTGGCGGACGGGGGGGCGCCGGTGGTACTCGTCGGCGTCAACGAGACGGTCGCGCCGGGGCTCATGCCCGGGCCTTGGCAAACGCTTTCGGGCGCGGTCTTTCTGGTCCTGGCCAGTCCGGGTGCGGCGGCGGGTTTGCGGCGACCGTTGGGGGGGCTGTCGGGGGCGCGGGGTTCGTACGAGTTTGCCGGCCAGGAAGCCCGGAGCCTGGCGGCGTTGGTCGAGGCGATGATCGAGAAAGGGCAAACGGTCACGGCTCCCTACCGGCCGGCACGTCCGCTGGTCTGAGTCGTGGAACCGCATGCACCGGAGCGCCATGAGCCGCGTTTTCTTTGTCTCCGTGAATCTCTGCCGCGAGCCGTTCCCGGTCTATCCTTTGGGGATGGGAGTGGTGGCCCAGGCCCTGGAGGCCAGCGGTCATGAGGTCTGCCAATTCGACCTTCTCCAGCGGGGCGGGGCGAAGGCGGAGCTGTGCGCCGAGCTGCGTGCTTACGCGCCGGACGTCGTCTGCCTGTCGCTGCGCAATCTGGACGATGCCGAGGCCCGGAATTCGGTGGAACGCTCGTCCACGGCGGCGGCGCGGCAGGTGGTTGGAATCGTCCGGGAGTGCAGCGCGGCGCCGATCGTGCTGGGGGGCCCGGCCTTCTCGCTTTTGCCTGAGTCGTGGATGGCGGCGCTGGGGGCTGACTTCGGCGTGGTTGGCGAAGGTGAAGAGGCCATCTGTGAGCTGGTGGCGACCCTCGAGCGCGGGGGCCAACCCGCCAGGCTTTGGCGTCAGGCTGGCGTTGGGCTGGGGGCGCAGGCGATGCTGGGGGCCTCTTTGCGCCCGGAGTTGTGTGCTTTCTACCTGGCCGAGAGCGGCATGCTTGGGGTGCAGAGCAAGCGCGGCTGCCCCTTTCGCTGCGCCTATTGCGCCTATCCGGCCCTCGAGGGTCGGATTTTTCGTCACCGACCGGTGGCGGCGGTGATCGAGGATATCCGCGCTCTGCGGGGCCAGGGCGCGAGCCGGATCTTCATTACGGACTCGGTCTTCAACGATCCGGCCGGGCGCTATCTGCAGCTTGCCGAGGCCATGCTTTCAGCCGGGCTTGGGGTGGAGTGGACGGCATTCTTCCGGCCGGCCGCGATTGCGGATAGTGAGATGGCGTTGCTGAAGCGCTCCGGGCTGTGCGCGGTGGAACTGGGCACCGACGGGGCGACCGACATCACCCTGGCAGCGCAACGCAAAGACTTCGAATTCGCGGCGGCCGTGGACTGGACGCAGGCCTGCATTCGGCACGACATACCCTGCGTGCATTACCTCATCTTCGGGGGGCCGGGAGAAACTCCGGATACCTTGACGGCCGGGCTCAGGAATCTGGAACGGCTCAGCGGTTCGGCCATCCTGGCGTCCACCGGCGTGCAGATTCTGCCGGGAACGCGGGTGCATGAGCTGGCGCTCGCCGAAGGGCAGATCACGGCGAGCACTCCCCTGGAAACCGCGCCGCTCTACTTCTCGCCGCATCTGGACAGGGTGGCCATGGAGCAGCAGATAACCACCGCTTTTCGGGCGCACCGGGAATGGCTCTACCCACCGGATGCGGCCCGCGAGGCGATGGCGGTCATGTATCGCTTTGGCTATCGCGGCACGCTCTGGGAGACCCTGCTGGCGACCGGTGGACGCTACCGTCGCGCCGCGGTCCGGGGGTCGGCCAGATGAGCTGCCTTGACCGTCGGCGCGTGCTGCTGGTTCACCCTCTCGGCTATCGTGCCGCGGCGGCCGGGGGGGACATTTCACGGCTGGCGAATCTCTTGCCGCCGCTGGGGCTGGCGAGCCTGGCCGCCTGGGTGGAGAAGCATGGCTTCGTCGCCGACATCATCGACTGCTTTGCGCGCCCGGATGCCGATGCGGCAATCGCTGCCTATGTGCAGGAGCAGCGGCCGGGGCTGGTGGGTTTCAGTTGCACGACCTCGAGTTTCCTCGACGGTGTCCGCATCGCCGCGTGGCTGAAGGAGCTGCAGCCGGGGTTGCGGACGGTGTTTGGTGGCCCGCATGTTTCGGCGCTGAAGACGGCGATCCTTGAGCGCTTTACGGCGATCGACTATGTGGTGGTGGGCGAGGGTGAGGAGACGCTGCGCGAGTTGCTTGAGAGCGGCGGCGAGGCGCCCGCCACGATTCCGGGGCTGGCCTACCGCGACGGCGCCGGGCAGGCTCTTTTCAACGGCTACCGCGGCCAGACGCTGGCCCTGGATGATCTGCCCTTCCCCGCCTACCACAAACTGGACGGTTACCCCTCTGCCTACCGGCTGCCCATCTTCGACTATCCGACGGCCCCGAACGGGACCTGCATTTCGAGTCGAGGCTGTCCCTATGCCTGCTCTTACTGCGACCGTTCGGTGTTTGGCCGCAGTTTCCGTTACAACTCCGCCGCCTACATCCACGAGCACCTGCGCCTTCTACGGCAGACCTACGGCATCCGGCATGTGATCTTCTACGACGACAATTTCACCGTCAACCGAGCGCGTCTGGTCGAGCTCTGTGAACTGCTGCAGCGGCGTCCTCTCGGTCTCACCTTTAACTGTGCGGCGCGGGCTGAGCATCTTGACGGGGAGCTGTTGCGGCTGCTCAAGGGGGCCGGCTGCTGGATGATCAGCCTGGGGGTGGAGACGGGGGATGCGGCGCTGTTGTCGCAGCACCGGCAGAAGGCCGATCTGCGGACGGTGTCCGAGGCTCTGGCCCTGATCAAGAAGGCTGGCATTCGCACCAAAGCCCTGCTGATGATGGGCTTGCCGGGCGAGACGGAAGCGAGCATCCAGAAGAGCAAGGAGTTCGTCTTCGCCAACCCGATCGACACCTTCAACCTGGCCAAGTTCACGCCCTTTCCGGGCTCTCCGGCCTATGAGAGCATTCGGGAACACGGCGAGTTCGACGAAGACTGGGAGAAGATGGACTGTCTGCACTTCCAGTTCGTTCCGCGGGGGCTGACGCGGGCGCGCATGGAGGAGCTTTACCGGGCCTTCTATCGTGATCATTTCCGGCGCCCCAGCGTGCTGCTGGGTTACATGGCCATGGCCTGGCGCTCGCCGGACAGCACCAGGCGTTTCCTGGGGAACCTGGGTAAGTTCGTGCGCTTTACGCAAACCACGGAGCGCTACGAAACGCGCTGAACCGATGCCGACCGTCCCTCTCATCGTCATCCCTTACTTCAACCACCCGCGGACGCTGCGGCAGGTGGCGCTGGAGGCGCGGCAGACCGGGATGGCGGTTCTGGTGGTCGACGACGGCAGCACACCCCCGGCCGAGCCTTTGCTGGAGGGGCTGGAGGTCGCGAGCCTTCGCCTGGCGCCGAACCGCGGCAAGGGCGTCGCGATCCTGACGGCGGCGGACTATGCGGCGGCACATGGGTTTACCCACCTGATCACCTTGGATGCCGACGGTCAGCACTCCCCGGCTGAGGCGGGCCGTTTTCTAGCGGTGGCGGAGGAGACGCCGTGGGCGATCACGGTGGGCACGCGCCGGACCGCCGAGGCGGCCGGGCGTTTTCCCGCGGCCTCGCGTTTTGGCCGCAGCTTTTCGAACTTCTGGTTCCGCCTGCAGACCGGCCAGAGCCTGGGCGATACCCAGAGCGGTTTTCGTTGCTACCCGGTAGCGGTGTTGCGCGGCCTGCGTCTGCATTGTCGGCGCTTCACCTTCGAAGCCGAGGTTCTGGTCAAGGCGGCGTGGGCGGGAGTCCCGCTGCGTTCCCTGGACATCACGGTGTTCTATCCGGCCGGGGCGGCGCACGTCTCCCACTTCAGGCTGTTCACGGACAATCTTCGCTTCAGCGTGTTGAACACTCATTTGACCCTGCGTTCGCTGCTGCCGATTCCGCATCGGCGCTTGGCGGGTTTACCGCGGCGGACCAGCGGGGTGTCGTTGCTGCATCCGTGGCGCTCCTTGCGGGCGGTGCTGCATGAGTCCAGCGACCCGCTGTCACTGGGTCTTGCCGCCGCCCTGGGGATGGTTCTGGGGGCGGCGCCCCTGATTGGGCTGCACACGGTGGCTATCCTCGCCAGCGCCGGCTACCTGAGGTTGAACCGGCCCATCGCCGTGGCCGCCAGCCAATTGTGCATGCCGCCGCTGGTGCCCGCGCTCTGCATCGAGACCGGCTACGTGCTGCGGCATGGTCGCCTGCTGACCGAGCTCTCCATGCAGACCCTCGGGCGGGAGGCGCCGCTGCGGTTGTTCGATTGGCTGTTGGGCTCGTTGTTGCTGGGGCCGTTGCTGGGGGTCGTCATTGGCGGCGTGGTCTGGGCCATGGCGGCAAGCCTGCGGAAGGCGGCGGCGCCGTGACCGCGGAGCAGCACGAAACCAAGAGCCGACGCGGCTGGAGCAGCCGGTCGGTCGGAACTGCCTGGCAGCTCGGCTTCTTCTATGCTCTCGTACGCCTCGGCGGACGGCGGGTGTCGTACTTCTTCCTGAGGCTGATTGCGCCCTACTACGTTTTCGTTCGCGTCGGGATCGCTCGGCGCAGCGACCCGTATCTGAGACGGCGCTTCCCGAGCGCTTCGTGGCTGGGGCGCCGCTGGCACTGCCTGCGGCAGTTCATCGCTCTGGGCGAGACCATCCTGGACAAGGCTATCGCCGGCCTGCGGCAGCGTCCGTTGACCGAACACAATCCGGACCTGCGGCGCTATCTGCAAGAGATTGTGGCGGAGGGCAAAGGGGTGATCATTGTGACCGCCCACGTCGGCTGCTGGCAGATGGCCCTGGCGGGTCTGGATTTTCTGCCTGGCTCGGTGAACATGGTGATGTACCGGGACGAGGAAGACCGCGAGCGAGACGTGTTTACCCACGCCGGGGCCGAGCCGCCCTACCGGGTGATTGATCCTACCGGGGCCTTTGGGGGCGCCATCGAGATCGTCGATCGCTTGGCGAGCGGCGACGTGGTGTGCGTGATGGGCGACCGGCTGATGTACCCCGAGGCGCCCGCCGTCGCGGTGCCTTTCCTAGGTGCGCCGGTACGCTTTCCGACGGGAGTGTATCGCCTCGCCGCGGTAGCGGGAGCGCCGGTCGTGGTGTTGCTTTCGCACAAGACTGGCAGCGGGAGCTACCGCGTCGAGATGGCCAAAGAGATTCGTCTCCCCGCGGCGGCAGCGCGCCAGCCCGAGGCGTGGCGGGACTGTGCGCAACTTTACGCCGCGGCTCTCGCCGACTACGCCGAGAAGTACCCCCACCAGTTTTTCAACTTCTACGACATGTGGGCAACCTGAAGCCGGGAAGGCCGGGGAAAGCGCGACCGTGAAGAAGGGTGGCGTTTGGGTCAGTGGGATCGGCTGTCTGTGCGCGGCGGGGCCGGATGTGGAGCGCGCCACGGA
Source organism: uncultured Victivallales bacterium (assembly GCA_903933565.1). Taxonomy (GTDB): domain Bacteria; phylum Verrucomicrobiota; class Lentisphaeria; order Oligosphaerales; family JAFGRS01; genus CAILUI01. The sequence goes on from CAIZKT010000089.1 coordinate 21,567, forward strand.
CGCGCTGTTCGGGCCGCGTCTGCTGCCGGCGGCGCCGCGGCGCTTTGAGAGCGCCTATGGGGGAAGCTACCCGGCCTACGAGTTGGCGCCGGCCTGCGCCGACCTGCTGGTAGCGCGTCCGAGCGGCGGCGGGCCGCTGCTGTCGCGCACCGCCCAGATGGCCGTGGCGGCGGCGCGTCAGGCGCTCGCCGATGCGGGGTATGAGCCCGCCGCCCTGCGGGGCCGACGGGTGGGCGTGTGCGTGGGCACCACGGTGGGCAACTCCACTAACTTCGAGGATTTCCATAAGGCCAGTCGCTCTGCCGACCCCGCGTTGGATCCCGTCTGGCAGTACCTCCGCGGCAATCCGGCGGCGGTGCTCGCCCGCGAGTTCGGCTGGGACGGCCCCTGCATGACGGTTTCCAACGCCTGCGCGGCGGGCGGCGACGCCATCGCGCAAGCCACCGAATGGCTGCGGCAAGACGTCTGTGACCTCGCCCTGGCCGGGGGCGCGGACGAGTTGAGCCGCATCACCTACCTGGGCTTCATCGCGTTGCTGATCACCGACAAAGAACCCTGCCGCCCCTTCGATGCCAGCCGCGCCGGCCTGAATCTGGGCGAAGGAGCGGCGATGCTGTTGCTGCAGCGCCCGGGCGTTCGCGGGCTCGTACCACGGCGTTGGCGCGGACAGGTGCTGGGCTATGGCAGCGCCAGTGACGCTCACCATGTGACCGCGCCTCACCCGGAGGGACGGGGCCTGCGCGTGGCGATCCGGGAGGCGCTGGACGATGCCGACCTGGCGAGTTCCGACCTGGCCTTCGTCAAGGCCCACGGCACCGGCACGGTGGACAACGAACGGGTGGAGAGCCGGGTGTTGAACGAGCTGCTGCCGGGGATCCCGTACTTCTCCGTCAAGGGGGCGATAGGGCACACGTTGGGAGCCGCGGGGGCGATCGAGGCCGCGTTGACTCTGGCCTGCCTGGAGCGCGGGCGCATCCCGGCCAGCGCCGGTTTCCTCGAGGCGTCGGCGGAGGTGGCCATGGGGCCGCAGCGCGTCACCTGCGACAGTCAGCGGGGCGCGGCGCTGGCGCAGTCGCTGGCGTTTGGCGGCAGCAACACGGTTCTGGCGTTGGCGAGGGCCGATTATGGTGGCTGAGCGCATCGTGGTGCGGGGCATTGGCATGGTGGGCAGTTTCGGCGCCACGCCGGCCGACCTGTTCGACCGCATTGCCTCGGGGAGTCCGAGATTGACGCCGACTGTGGTTCGCCAGGTCGGCGGCGAGATGGAGTTGTCGGCGCATGTGGCCGACCTGAGCCGCTTGCTGGAGTTCATTCCCAAGCGCGGGGCGAGGCGCATTGACCGGCTGTCCGGCCTCAGCCTGTTGGCCGCGCATCTGGCGCAGCAGGACGCCGGCATGGCCCTGGCGGGAGAGCGGACGGGGCTGGTTCTGGCGACGGGCTATGGCGCCAGCCGGAGCACCGCCGAGTTCCTGGATTCGATCATCGACGGGACGGACCTGGGCGCCTCTCCCACCGCTTTCGCCGGGTCGGTGCATTGCTCGGCGGCTTCCCAGGTCAGCATCGGTCTTGGCATTCGTGGTCCGGCGCTGACGGTCACCCAGTTCGAGGTATCCTGCGGCGAGGCGCTGCGCGTCGCGGTTCAATGGTTGGCCAGCCGGCGGGTGGACACCGTGCTGGTCGGAGCTGCCGACGAGTACTCGGCCACGGTGGGATACTGCTGGCAGCGGCTGACCGGCGAAGCCGCCCAGGCGGCCTCGCCGGGGGCGGCGCCCGGCGAGGGGGCGGCATTCCTGGTATTGCAGCGCGGCGCCGAGGCGGAGTCGGCGGCGCCGTGCCTCGGCGCCATCGCGACGGGCGCGGCGTGGGCGTCGGCGAAGGGTTGGCAGCCGGACACCGTAATCCTCGGCAACGACGGGCTGGTCTGCCAGCAGGCCTGCTACCAACGGGCGTTGCCGGCGGGCCTCGTCGGCACCTGTCTTACCCCTTTCTACGGCGTCTTCCCGGCCAGTCAGATGCTGGATGTCGCCGCCGTCCTGGCCGCCTGGCGAACCGGCGGCGCCGGTCTGCTCGAGAGCGCCGCGTGCCGCCCGCCGCCGAGTGCTCGCCGGACCGACGCCCGGCCCACCGCGGCCTGCCTCAAGTTCGATCTGGATGGGCGGTACTCGCTGGTGCAACTGGATTTTTGCTGAACCGCAAGGAGGTAAGGGGATGAGGCTCAGATCGGTCGCCATCGCAGCGCTGGTCGCCGGGTTGTCAGCGCCATGTCAGAGCCGCGCTGAGAATCTGGAGAAGTACGCTCCCAACCGCTACGGCGTGATGGCCCTGGCCGGGAGCAGTTACAACCCCAGTGGCACCAACTTCTGGCAGGTGGGCGGGGTCGCCATGTTGGATTATGACAAGGTCTGGCGGCACTGGGCGCCGGACGGCATGCGCTTCAAGATTGAGGGCTGCGTGGGCGCCACCATGGCGAGCGAGCCGCGCGCCGTCGTCAGCCTGGATGCGTTTGCACTGCAGTACCTCGACCTCATCTCGAGTGAGCGGGTGCGGCCCTACGTCGAGGCTGGCATCGGCGGCATCTACACCGATTTCCAGGTCGAAGGGCAGGGATCGCGGGTGAACTTCAACCCAACGCTCGGGGTCGGGCTCGAGTTCCCGTGCAAGGACAAGAGCAGCCTCTTTGTCTCGGTGCGGCTGCACCACCTCTCGAACGCCGGTCTCTGCGACGAGAACCGCGGGGTCAACTCCGGCGTTCTCGCGGTTGGCTGGCTGTATTGACGGCCCAGAGCGCCGCGGGCGCCGACTGCGGCCGCGATATGAGCGTACCGATGCGACGTTACACGCTTCATCTGATCAATCCCAAGCGACGCTATCGCTACCAGTGGGATATGCTGGAGCTTTGCCGCATCATGCGCAAGGGCACCGGCGTGCTGCCGCTGGCGCTGCCGACCCTGGCGGCCCTCACGCCGGAGCACTACGACATCACCCTCACCGACGAGGAGATGGAGACGCTGCGCTTCAGTCCGCGGCCCGATCTGGTCGGTGTGACCGCGCTGGCCCCCAGCGTCAAACGCGCCTATGAGATCTCCGACCGCTTCCGCGGTATGGGGGTTCCCGTGATCATGGGCGGCCCCCAGGTGACCTTCAACCTCGAGGAGTCGCTCCGCCATTGCGATGCCGTCATTCTGGGCGAAGCCGAGGGCATTTGGCTGGACGCCCTGGCGGACTTTGAGCGGGGAGAACTGAAGCAGACCTACCAGCGCAGCGCCCCTTACGAGTTCCGCACCTCGCCCGTGCCGCGTTGGGACCTGGTGAACACCCGCCGGGTCATGGCCCTGGGGGTGCAGGCCTCGCGTGGCTGTCCTTACACCTGTGAGTTCTGCCTGGTGCGCAACATGTTCGGCGTCCGGCAGCGCTATCGCGAGGTCGAGGATCTGATCCATGAGATCGCCTCACTGCCCAAGCGTCAGATCGGTTTCGTAGATGATAACCTGTGCGCCAACAAGCCCTATGCCCGCGAGTTGATGCGGCGGCTGGAACCCTTGGGGGTCACCTGGTCCTGCCAGTGCAGTCTGGACGTCTGTGAAGACGACGAGCTGCTGGCCAGCATGGCTCAGGCGGGGTGTACCTCGCTGCTGCTGGGGATCGAGTCTCTGAATGAGGCGTGCCTGCGCGAGACCGGCAAGCAGCAGAACAAGGTCGAGCGCTATGAGGCCGGCATCCGCCGCATCCACAGTCATGGTATCCATGTCATCGGCTCCTTCATCGTCGGCTTTGACGCGGACCGGCTGGATGCCTTCGAGAAGATCTTCGAGTTTACCCTGCGCACCGACATCTCGCTGGTCATGCTGAATGTCCTCACCGCCTACCCGGGAACCGACACCTACACCCGGCTGAAGGCGGCCGGCCGGATCACCGCCATTGACCCGGATCTGCTCAACGGCATCTACCCGACGATGCAGCACAACCACGTCTCGCAGACGGACATGTTCCGCACCTATTTCGAGACCATGGACCGCATGTTCGATCCCGCCGTCGTCCGGGAGAAGGCACTGCGCGTGTTCGGAACGGGCGCTTTCCGCCGCTACAGCGCCGGCGACATCACCTTCACCGACAAGGTATTCAGCCTGCTGTACCTGGCGCGGTTTTTTCTGTTGTCCGGCAACCGCGACCGGCGTCTCTTGTTGACGGATCTGTTGCGCCTGGCCTGGAGTGGCCGGGCTCGGATCGGCCATGTGGTCGAGTTCCTGCTGCTGATCTCGACCTTTGTCGGCTATCTGGAGTTCACCAAGGAACATCGCGCCTGGATCATGGAGCGTATTGCTCAGCAGGATCCCGGCCCCGTCCTGCCGGAAGCGCCAGCCCGCGAGCCCGTCCAGGCCGTAGCGGCGGGCGCCCTTCAGCACCCCAGCGAGGAGTGATCATCGTGAGTGAACGCCCGAGTAACGAAGTGCGGCAGATGGTGTATGCCTTTTTTGCCGAGGAATGCGGGGTGGCGACCGAGGCTCTGCGCGACGAGTCGCGGATCATCGAGGACCTGGACGGCGACTCGCTGATGCTATTGTCCCTCTTGGGGTCAGTCTGCCGCCGTTACGGCATCAAGGTCGAACTGCGCACCCTGGGACGGCACCTGATGCGGAAGCCGGCCGGCACGGTCGGCGAGGTGGTGACGCTCACCGAAGCCCTGGCGCGCCACGGGGACAAGATCCTTGAGATTGAGCTTTGACCTCGCGGCCCCGCTGCTTGGGGCCGGCCTCGACGCCGAGCGGGTCGAGCGTTTTCAGCGGGTGGCCGCCAGTCCGGCGGGCTGGGAGTTCGCCTTCGCGCCGAGCGAGCTCAGCGAGGCGCTGCGCCAGCCGGACCCGGCGCGGGCGCTGTGTGCCGCCTTCTGCTGCAAAGAGGCGCTGTTCAAGTGTCTGCGCCAGCCCTTCAACTACCCCGAGTGCGTGCTTCACTACCGATCCGGGCAGCGTGACTACGAGCTGGGTTTGAGCGGCCGCCTGGGCGAGGATCTCCGCCTGGCCCAGGCCCACGCGGCGGTGTGGCCCGAGGACGATGGCCGCGAGATGGTGGCCGTCGTTCTCCTGGCGCGCCGGACCTGAGGGAAGCGCGGCGGGAGAGAACACGGTTTCCAGGGGCGGGCCGGACCTACCGGAATGAGACTTGCAGACGCGGGTCCCATTCCGATCCGGCCGGTACGTGCCGGATCGCCTGGAGGGCGGCCCTGTCGAAGACCATGAGCCTGTCGAATCGGCGTGGCCGCGGCGGCGGCATCACGGGGGCTATTGCGCCGGTGGTTCCGAGGCCCAAAGGGCCGACATCCCTCAGCCCGGGCCAGCGGCCTGGGTATGATGGGGTAGGGTTGGTGCGGCCTGAAGGGTCGCGATAGCGGGA
>CAIZKT010000090.1:0-10084 GCA_903933565.1 uncultured Victivallales bacterium
CAGGGCGGGGGATACGGCGGGGACCGCCGGCTCCAGGGCGGGGGATACGGCGGGGACCGCCGGCTCCAGGGCGGGGGATACGGCGGGGACCGCCGGCTCCAGGGCGGGGGGACGGTCGGGCGCGAGGCGGAATAGAGATGCTGTCCCTGACCGTACTGGCGCCCCGGGGCGGTTCTGGACATTCGAAGCGGGGCGGTCATATTGGCGGATCGGGTGCCGCCTGCGGCGGCGGTTGGTGCTAGTTTCACGGTGGTCAGGGGCGCAGATCAGTGGTGTCGAACTCAGTGTCTTCCTCCCTGCCCCAGGTTCCCTGGCGGCATGTCCATTTTACCGGGATTGGCGGGGTCGGCATGGCCGGCCTGGCGCACATACTGGTCGACTGGAAGGTCTCCGTTTCCGGCAGCGACCTAGCGTCGTCGGCGCTGACCCGGGGGCTGGCGCGGCGGGGGGTGTCGGTGCGGCTGGGGCATGATGCCGCGGCGGTGGCCGGCGCCGATCTACTGGTCTACAGCAGCGCGGTGCCGACCGACAATCCCGAGCGTCTGGCGGCGGCGGCGCAGGGCATTGAGAGCTGTTTGCGCGGTGACTTTCTGGCGCGGGTCGGTCGCTACTTCTCCACCGTGATTGGGGTTGGGGGGTCGCACGGAAAGACCACCACGACCGCGATGATTGCGCACATTCTGCGTGAGGCAGGCTTTGATCCCGGCCTGCTGGTGGGCGGGTCGGTCAGCGGCTGGACGCGCTCTGCCACGGCCGGTGCGGGCCGCATCCTGGTGACCGAGGTTGACGAGAGCGACGGCACTCAGGCCTTGATGCGCAGCCGCGTCGCGGTGGTCATCAACATCGAAGACGATCACTGCTGGAGCGTGGGTGGCGAGGCGGCCCTGCGGCAGATCTTCGCGGATTTCGCCGGTCGGGCCGAGCGGGTGGTGGCGTGGGATTCGCCGGCGACGCGGGAGGTGCTAGGCGGTCACCCCGCGGTGCGTTTCGCTGCCGTGGCCGACATCCCGGTGGAGCTTGAGTTACCGGTAGCGGGGCAGCACAACCGTTCGAATGCCTGTCTGGCGCTGCTGGCGGCGGAGGCCGTGGGAGTGCCGCGGTCGGCGGCCCTGGCGGCGTTGCGCTCGTTTCCCGGCGTGGACCGGCGGCTCAGCACCCGCTATCGCGCCGCCCGCGACCAGCGGGTGGTGGTCGAGGACTACGCGCACCATCCGACCGAGCTGCGCGCCAGTCTGTCGGCGTTGCGGGAGAGCTGGCCGGGGCACGGGTTAAAGGTGGTGTTCCAGGCGCACCGTTTTGAGCGCGTCAAGCGCTATGCCGGCCAGTTTGCGGAGGTGCTATCGGAGTTGGCCGACGAGGTGCTGGTGGTGGCGCCGTTCGCCGCCTGGGTGGATGATGCGGTCATTGCCGATCCGCGGACGATCGCCAGCGCGGTCAGCGGGCCGCCGTGCCGGTATTGGGAGGGTGCGCTGGACGACTTGGCGACGGAGCTGGCGGCACCGCCCGCGGCGGAACCGTGCGTGCTGGCGGTGATCGGCGCCGGTGACGTCTGCAAGGTCGTTCCGGCGGTGGTTCGCGCCTGGCGTGAACAGGAGTGGCAGCGGCTCGAGCAGGCCTTGGCGGCGTGCGCGGTTCCGCTGGACCGGTCGAAGACCTGGGCGGAACTGACGACGCTGGGGGTCGGCGGGGATCGGCCGTTGCGCCTGCTGCCGCGCACTCGGGAGGAACTGGCGACGGCGCTGCGCTGGGCGGCGGCTGAGGGGCTTCCCGTCTGGCCCATGGGGGCTGGCAGCAAGTTGGTGGGGACGGATACGGAGCCCCGGCGTCTGGTAGTCAGCCTGACGGCAGGGCTCTTCACCCAGATCGAGTTTGGGGACGGCGAGGTGAGGGCCGGGGCCGGGGTCTGTCTGGCGCCCCTGATCCGCTCCCTGGCCGAACGCGGCGCGGCGGCGCTCGCCATGGCGCCCCTGGCCTGGGTGCCCGCGGCTCTGGGCGGAGCGCTGCGGATGAACGCGGGCGCCCAAGGCGTTGCCATCGGGGACTTCGTGCTGGCGGTGTACGGGGTGCGCCTGGACGGCTCGGACTGGCAGGCGGCGGGCAGCGAGATTGCCTGGGAATACCGGCACAGCAACATCCCGGCGGATGTCATCGTCACCTCCGTGCGTCTGCGGGGTGGGGCGGCGCCGGCGGCGGAGGCGCTGGCCGCCATGGCGGCGGCGGGGGCGTGGCGGCGTCAGGTGCAGCCGCCGGGCCGCAGTGCGGGCTGCGTCTTCCGCAATCCGCCCGGGGGTCAGGCCGGGAAACTGCTTGACGAGGCCGGTTGCAAGGGCCTGCGGTGCGGCTCGCTGCGGGTGAGTGAGAAGCACGCGAACTTCATCATCAATGAGGCCGCGGTTGCGGCCGAGGCGGACATGCGGGAGCTGGTGGCGGCCTGTCGGGAACGCGTCCAGGAGCGCTGCGGCATCGTCCTGCAGGATGAGCTGTGCTGGTGCGCGGGCGCTGAGGGCTGACCGACCGGCGATGATTCTCGGGTCAGGGTTCTCCCAGAGGGCAAGACACATGCAGCAAACCTGCCGTTGTAGCATCCTCCGCTTGAGTGTGTTGCTACTGTCCATGGCCAGTCTAGCCGGGGCCGCCGACATCCTCTCGTGGAGCTTCGCGGAGGGGCTGCAGGGCTGGGCGCCGGCCAACTGGGAACAGACCGCGGTAACTCCGGAGGGACTGCGGGGGGTGACGCGCTACGATGCGCAACTGCTCAGTCCGCGGCTGGACATTCGGGCAGAGGACTACCCGGTGCTGATGGTGCTGCTGCGCTGCGACCGCAGCGGTTCCGGGGAGACCTTTTTTGCGGCGCCCGGGCAGCCGATGGCGGATGCCCGCCAGGGCAACCACGTGCTCACGGCCGGGACTGAGATGCGGCTTTACCGTTTCGATCTGCGCCGGGCCAAGGGGCCGTGGAGCGGCCGCATCGAACGCCTGCGCTTCGATCCGCTCAACCTGGCGGGTGCGGAGGTTACCATCAGCCTTGTCGCCCTGCTTCCCGACGCCGATGCCCTGCTGCTCAACGGTGACCTCGAGATGCTGCGTGACGGCGCGCCCTTCCAGTGGACGGCGGGCGGCAAGCCAGGCCGGGCGCTGGTGCTTGACCAGGGGGCGGCGTCCGGGGCGCACGCGCTGCGGCTCGAGGCCAAGGGCGCCTGGCAGACGGCCGACCTTGATCTGTCGTACCTGGGGGCATTCCGGGTCTCGGGCCAGGCGCGGGGTGGGGCCAGCGGGTTGCGGGTCAAGTTTGCGGGCGTCGATGGGCCCCTGTCGGAGTCTCGTTCCTTCGACCTTGCCGGGGGCGTGGGGTGGACCCCGTTTGCGGTCGAGTTTGAGGTTCCCGACCGGGCCTTCAGCATGGCCCTGCGTTTTGAGCAGCCCGGAGCTGGGCAGACGGATCTGGACGCGATCCGGGTCGAGTCATTGCGGCGCGGTGACATCGTGCAGCCGCCCCCGCCCAAACCGAGCTGGCGGGCGGCGTGGATCTGGCATCCTGACCTGTCGGCGCAGGATCAAGTCGGGGCCTGGTTCCGGCATGACTTCGAGCTGCCGACGGGTGAGCTGGTCGAGGCGGCGCTGCAGATCACGGCCGACGATGGCTATGTGGCGACGCTGAATGGCAAGGAACTGGGCAGCACGGTCGGCGAGATGGACGGCTGGCGGACGCCGGAGATCCTCGATGTCCGCGCGGCGCTGCGGCCGGGGCAAAACACCCTCGCGGTCGAGGCGCGCGACGTCGCCGGTGCCCAGGGGCTGATCGCAGAGCTGACGGTGACCTTCGCCGACGGCCGTGAGGTGCGGGTGCTCACGGGCAAGGAGTGGCAGACCGCCACGGAGCCGCAGGGGCCCTGGGTCGCGGCGCGGGAAGTGGGTCGGCCGCCGGGTCAACCCTGGGGGGACCTGGTCTATCAGCCCACGGGGCACCTCGGCAGCGTCAGTCTCGCCCTGGAAGGGGTGCCGAAGCGGGCGCGGGTAGGCAGTCGGCTGTTGGTCAAGGTCAAGGCTGAGGCCCGGAGCGCGCTGCCGCAGTCCGTGGCGGTGAAGGTACGCCTGGAACGTGACGGCAAGATCTTGCAGGAGACGTGGGCGCCGCGGTTGCTGTTCAGCGGTGGCGAGGCGCCGGGGGCTGTGGCGACGATTGCCGAGGTGGCCCTCGACCTCCCCGTAAGCGTCTCCGCCGGTCGCGCCGAGGTCCGCGCCGAACTGCTGGGCGCGACGCCGTGGGAGCCGGTCACGGCGCGGGTCGTGGAACTGCGCTGCGACACCGGCACCTACGAGTTTCCTCAGGCCAGCGTGCGGGTGGCCGACGGGGTGCCGCGCCTGGTCGTCGAGGGCCGGGAGATCGATCCGACGCAGAATCTGTTCATCAACCCGGATGCCATCCAGCAGCGCCATGGCGCGGAGAGTGAGGTCGCGATCTGGACCCTGGGACTCGAGGAGCTGGGGTTCTACGAGACGGGCTATGACTACAGCAAGGTCGACCGGACCCTGGCCCAGTATCTGGCGGCGAAACCGGACGCCTGGGTCATGCTGACCTTCACCCTCGACACCCGCTACCATCCGTGGTGGTTGAAGCAGCACCCCGAGGCGCTCTGTGCCATGGAAGGCGGGCAGACGGTGATTGGTGACTACGGCGGTGGGCGCCGCCAGTTGCCCTCGTACGGTTCGCCGGTGTGGCGTGAGGCGTACTCGGAGATCGTGCGCAATCTGATCCGGCACCTGAAGCAGACGCCCTATGCCGAGCGCATCATCGGCTTCCATCCCTGCAGCGGCATTAGCTGGGAGTGGTTTCACTGGGGCTCGCAGTCGGGCGAGTTGGTGGACTACAGCCCGGCCGGGCAGGAGGATTTTCGGCGCTGGCTGCGAGAGACCTACGGCACGGAGGAGGCGTTGCGGCGGGCCTGGGGTCGCCCGGAGGCCAGCTTTGCGGCGGCTGAGGTGCCCGCCCCCGAGCGGCGGCGCGGGCCGGCGCTGGGCCTGTTTTTCGACCCGCTGACGCAGCGCGATGTGCTCGACTACAACGCCTACCAGCACGACATCGTGGCTGACACCATTCTGCACTTTGCCCGGCTGATCAAGGAGGAGACCGGCGGGCGCTCGCTGGCGGGCACCTACTACGGCTACGTGACGCACCTGCCGGAGAGTCTGGGCTTCTGTCAAGGCTCGGGCCACTTCCGCTTGCAGCGCCTGTTGGAGGCGCCCGAGATCGACTTTCTGATGGCGCCGGTAGCCTACGGCTGGCGCGATGTGGGCGGGACCGCGGCCACCATGACCGCCCCGGGGTCTTTCGCCTTGCACAACAAGCTATTCTGGAACCAGGCCGACCTGCGCACGCACTGGTCCGACCAGGAGGGGCACGGCAAGCCCGATACGACCCGTGGGGCGCTGGCCTGCATGCGCCGCGAGCTGGCCCGCAACCTGGCCGAAGGCAGTGCCATCCAGTGGTACGACTTCTCGCTGGGTTGGACCTTCGGCGACCGGCGCCTGACCGACGAGGTGAAGCGCCTCTACGAGGCCGGTCAGGCGCGCGTCAAGACCCCGGATTGGCCGGCGGAAGAGTACCTGCTGGTGGTCGTCGACGAGCGTCAGATGGGCAGCTTCGACCCCTTCCGCCCGCCCTATGGCCTGAAGCTGATCTACGCCCAGCGCGAGCAGTTGGCGCGTTCCGGCGTGCCGCATCGCGTGGTGCTGTGGAGTGATCTGCAGCGTTATCCCGAATTACTGCGGCACCGGGCCATTCTGCTGCTGAACCTGTTCCGGCTGGACGAGGCCGAGGTGGCCTTTCTGCGGGAGAAGGTCCTGGGCGCTGGGCGGCTGGTGGCGATGGTGGGTCCGGTGGGGTTGGTCGGCGAGCGCGGGCTGGACGTGAGTCGTACGGCGCTTCTGCTGGGCCGTCCGCTGGAGTTGCGTCAGGATGCGCAGCCGCTCCAGGCCGTGCTGGCGGCGGATCTGGAGGGCGTCTGGAAGGAGGCCGCCGGGCTGCGCTTTGGCGTAGCGCAACCGTATCCGCCCTACGTCGTGCCGGCTGCCGGGGGGCAGGCCAAGGTCCTGGCGAGCTTTGAGAAGGGCGGCGGTCCGGCGGTGCTCTACGACGAGCTGGGCGGCTGGCGGCTGTTCTGGAGCGCGGCGCCCGGGCTGCCGCCCGAAGTGCTGCGGGGACTGGCGGACCTTGCGGGCATCCCGGTGGTGTGCCGCAGCAACGACGCGGTGTACGCCGGGCACGGGTTTATCGGCATCCATGCCACCCAGGCCGGCAGCAAATCCGTCACCCTGCCGCATCCCGGCCGGACGGTTGACCTGCTGACCGGCCGCACCTGGCCCAAGAGCGCTCACACCATCACCCTGTCCATGGAGGCCGGCGAGACGGTGATCCTGAGAACCATGGGACGCTGAGTGCGAGGCAGGCTGACGCATGATCCAGGACATCCACTTCATCCATCATACGCACACCGACCTGGGCTATACCGACGCGCCGGCGACGGCGGCCCGCCAGCAGCAGGAGGCACTGGCGGAGGCGATTCGACTCGCCAGGCTGGATGAACGGGATGACGAGGGTGCCTTCCGCTGGACCTGCGAGGTGTTCGAACCGCTGGAGGCGTTGCTCGCGGCCCGGCCGGAGCTGGTCGGCCCACTGGAGGCGCTGGTACAGGCTGGGCGCATCGAGGTCTGCGCCTTGCCCTTCAACCTCACCCCGCTCATCGGCGCCGCGGGCTGGCGGCAGATGTTGCTGCGCCTGGCCCGCCTGGCCCGCTTTCACCCCCGGGTGGCGATGAATAACGACGTCAATGGCATGCCGTGGGGCATCCTGCCGGGCCTGCGCGCCGCCGGGATCACCTGGGTCTGGATGGGCATGAACGGCTATAGCGGCTGCACGCCGCTGCCGCGGCCGGGGGTGTTCCGCTGGGAAGGTCCAGATGGTCGGCAGACGCCGGTGTGGAACGGCCTGCCCTACTGCGAGGCCTATGGCTTCTTCCAGCGCGACGAGTGGCGGCGCGGGCCGCTGCCGGCCGCGCATGAGGTGTGGTACCATCCCCCGGAAGAGGGCGACATCTGGGCGACCGGCGCCGCGGCGCTCGAGGACGCCGCGCAGCGTTTACGGGAGCGTCTGGCTGGCCTGGGCGAGTATCCGTATCCCGTGCTCGCCCTGCAGTTCACCAACCGCTGGCGTGTCGACAACGATCCGCCCTTTGCGCCGCTTTCGGCCTTTGTGCGCGCCTGGAATGCCTCCGGTCGGACGCCGCGTCTGACCCTCTCCACGCCAACCCGTTTTCTGACGGCGCTCGAACCGCACCTGGGCGCCGCGACGCCGGTGCTGCGGGGCGACTGGTGCGACGCCTGGGCTGACGGCGTGGCCTCGACCCCGGTCGAGCTGGTATTGCAGCGCCGCGCCAAGCGGGTGCTCGAAGCGCTGCCCGTCGCGGCGCAGGCGCTGCAAGGCGGCTATGATCCGGGAGACCTCGAGCGCGCCTGGGCCATCGCCTCGCGCTTCGACGAGCACACCTGGGGCGCCTATGAGAGCGTCGCCCGGCCCTGGTGCGCCCGCAGTCTTGCCAACCAGGTCGGCAAGACTGCCCTGGCCACCGAGGCCGATGAAGCCGCGGCCTGCCTGCGTGCCGCCGTGGTGCGCTCCTCGCCGACCTACTGCCCAGCGGCGCGGACCCGGGCCCTGGCCGTCGTCAACCCCACCGCCACCACGCGCTGGGGCTGGGTGGACCTACCCGCCCAGGCGCTGCGCTTTCCGGCGGCTGCTGTCCGTGATGCCGGCGGTCGGACCCTGCCGCTGGAGACGGTGGCGGGGACGGAATGGCTGCCGAAGGGCGCGCCGGGGCTGCGGGTCGACGACCTGTCGGCCGACGTCTGGCCGGCAGTGCCCTGGCGGCGGCGTTTTCGCTGCCGCCTTGGCCCCGGCGAGGTGCGCCGGTATGAGTTTCAGGCGGAGTCCGGCTTTCAGACCGCCTCGCCGGCGCCTCTGGTCGGTCAGTCCGCGGCCTGGGAATGGGAATGGGATGCGCGCTCTGGCCGGCTTCTGAGCCTGGTTCCAGGCGGCGGCAACAACCTCGTCGACCGGACCGTGGCCTGGCGTTTTGGCGGCTTGCTGGTCGAGCAGGCGACCACGGTCGGCGCGCGGGCAAGCCTGGCCGTCCGTGAGCCGGCGGCGCTGGCGGCGTTGCTGCGTGAACAGCCCGCGGCGGAGAGCGTCGAGGCGCAGGCCAGCCCGTGGGGAGCCCGCTTTCGCTGCGCCTACCGCCATCCGGGGTTCCGGCGCATCGTGCAGACGTGGGACTTCTTTGACGACGGCGAACTGGAGTTGACCACGGTCCTGCACCCGGTGCAAACGGAGGCGCCGCAGGTGTGGTACCTCGCGTTTCCGCTCGATCTGCCCGGGGCCACGGCGACCTACGCAGCGGCCGGGGCCGAAACGCAGGTCGGCGAGGATCAGATGCCGGGCTGCTGTGGCGACGCGGTGGTGACCGATGGCCGGGTGAGTTTTCACGAGCCGCGGCGGGTGGTGGACATCGATGCCGACGATACGCCACTGGGCGTCTTCGGCGGCCCTTGGGCACGCAGCGGACGCAGCGTCGGCCCGCTCGCCCGGACGGCCTGGTTCGCCGTGCTGCATCATACCTACTGGGCCACTAATTTCGCGGTTACCCGCTTCGGTCGGTTGGAGGTCCGCCACCGTCTGCGGGTGCGCCGGGCGCAGGAGCCCGCCGTGGCGGCCGGCGAGTTCTGGAGCTTTCCGGCGCGCTGAAGCGGCGCGCTGACCAGGCCCATCATAAGCGGCTGCTGACAGGCGGTGTTGTATGCAGGCTTTGTCTCGGCGCCAGGCCACGCTGCTGGGAATGCTGGCCATCGTGCTCTGGAGTTTCTCCGTCGCGGTCGCCCGGCGCATCACCGAGGCCGTCGGCGGGGTGACGACCGCGGCCGTGGTCTACCTCCTGGGCGCGGTGCTCTGCGCCTTGGGACAGCTCCTCCGGGAACGGCGGCTGCCTGACCCGCGCGGCTTCTCGGCGCGCTATCTGCTGGTTTGCGGGGCGCTGTTCGTGTCCTGTTTGTCGACCTTCTATCTCGCCGTCGGTCTGGCAAGGGACCGGCTGCAGTTGCTCGAAATCGGGCTGGTGAACTATCTCTGGACGGTGCTCACGGTGCTGTTTGCCGTGCCGATCCTGGGCAAGCGAGCGCGCCCGTGGCTGTCGCTGGGGCTGCTGCTGGGCGTGGCCGGCATCGCGCTGGTGATTACCCAGGGTGGCGCGCTCTCGCTGGCCGGGATGACGCGCAATCTGCTCGCCAATCCGGCTGCCTATGGACTGGCTTTCTGTGCCGCGTTGTCCTGGGCGCTGTACTCGAATCTGTGCCGACGCTGGGGCGCCGCTCACGGCGAAGGCGCGGTGGCGCTGTTCATGCTCGCCACGGGCCTGGTCCTGCTGGGACTGCGGCTGCTGGTTACCGAGCCCAGCGGCTGGACCACCCGGACGGTCCTGGAGGTGCTGTTCCTGGCCTCGACCTCCACGCTCGGCTATGCCCTGTGGGATATCGGCATCCGCCGGGGTGACTTCATCCTGCTCTCGACTACCTCGTACTTCACCCCGCTGCTGTCGACGCTGGTCTCGTGCCTCTACCTACGGGTCCTGCCGGGTCCCAAGCTGTGGTTCGGTTGCGCCCTGCTGATCGCCGGGGCCGCCCTCAGCCGCGCCTCGTTGACGGAAGACGACTGAATGGGGTCAACCCTCGACTTTTAGCCTCGTATTGACAAAATGTGGTCATGCATACGCTAGGCATGCACCCCTTGGTCCGCCATTCCTGGCGGAAAGTAAACCCTCGGCGGCGGGACCGACCGGGTAGCGCCTGCTTGGTATCACCTTCATTTTCTGGTCCGGCTGGTGCTCCAAGTGTAACTACTCAGGTTACAACTCAGGTGCATTTCCCTGCCCCAACGGGGCTGAGGCCCAGAGCCCAGGGTTGCGGCTTTGGTGCCGCTACCCTGGGTCACATGTGGTCATGGCCTCCTACCTCAACGGGGTTGCGTCTTGGCACCATGACC
>CAIZKT010000091.1:0-2211 GCA_903933565.1 uncultured Victivallales bacterium
CATGAGCAGACGGTCTCCTGGTCTCGTGGGTGATGCTTCGAAACCATAAGCCGTCTGCTCACTTCGTCGCCCCCCTGGCGGAACGGTCGGGACCCGCCCGGCGACCGGCGTTCAACTTGCGCGTCTTCCTGAGGTCTGGTGACGGCAGCCGTTCGTCCCGCCGTGCTCCGCCAGAGCGGGCGGTCGGCGAAGTTCCCGACACGCGGCCGAGGTAGATTCCCTCAAGTGCATTGACGTTGGGTGTGTCGACTCCATGAGATTGTCAGACTTGTGGTGGAGATCGAGTGCAGAATGTGGAACCCGTTGATCGCTGAGGTCTGCGGGTAGATGACTCTCTGCCTCCAAGTTGGCGGCTAATCTGAGAATTCCTGTGGATATTCCTGCTAAATTCGCACCGTTGACGTGTAGTCAGGACGGCTGGGACTACGAAGTGGCTGACCGGTCTAAACTGCCTGCAAAGCCGGTGGTTAGCGTCAGCATTATCACCTACCAGCACGCGCCGTTCATCCGGCAGGCATTGGACAGCGTGCTGATGCAGCAGGTGGATTTCCCCTACGAAATCTGCATCGGCGAAGACGGCTCCACCGACGGCACTCGGGAGACTTGCCTGGAGTATGCCGCTCAGCACCCGGACAAGATTCGTCTGTTCCTACGCGACCGCGCCAACCCGGCCCGTCAGCAATACCGTGTGCCCTTCATGTACAACGGGATGAAGACCATAGGGATATGTCTCGGCAAGTACGTTGCGGTCCTCGAGGGTGACGATTACTGGAACCATTCGCGCAAACTGCAGAAGCAGGTTGACTTCTTGGAGGGACATCCGGACTTCGTGGGCTCGCATCACAATACCCATCTTCGGTGGGAGGGCGGCAACAGTGCCCTCGACGGAGGCTGCTCGGGACGGCAGCGAAGGAACTCCACTGATCGGAACGGTCCCAAGCCTGTCACGGACTTGCGCGATGTGGCCGAGGGAGGCTTCTATGTCACCTGTACCGTGATGTTCAGGAACCTGCCGGTCTTGAGGAACCTTCCGGGGTTTTTCTACCGTTGTCCGGTTGGCGATCACCCCTTGGCGATGATTCTGGCTGAGCACGGGAGATTCGGTTACTTCCCGGAGGCGATGGCCACCTATCGCATCCACCCACACGGGGTGTGGTCGTCACTCAGTGAATTTGAGGCGATTCAGAAGAGGATAGATACACTGGAGGCCATGTGCTGCGGGCATTTTCCACCGGACATCGAGGCGGTGCTCCGCATGCAGGTCCTCGGTATGTTGTTCCGTTTGGCGAAGTACCGCGAAACGGCGGAACAGGAGCAGTATTGCCGCCTCAAGCTTGAAGAGTACATCCGAGAGCACCCGGGCCTGTGTGCCGACGATTTCCTGAACCGTGGCAAGGAGTACAGTCGCCTGCGGAACCGGCACGACCGGCTCTACGAGTCCGTCTGGCTCAAGCCCTACCGTTTTTTGGAATGGCTGCGTGGCTGTCCTCAATGAGATACCGTTCCGCCTGAAGCATGGTTCACAGCACAGCATGCGTGTTCTAGCTGATGCTGGTGTCCGTCGGCAGGAGTTACTACAAGTTCCCTGACGGGATGAGGTCGGTTCTCTTAGGGCAGATCAGCAGCGAGCCGCTTCTATCTCTGATCTACAGCCTGGCCGATGTGTTTGTGATGCCCTCGGTTCAGGAGGCGTTCGGCATGACCGGGATCGAAGCGATGGCTTGCGGCGCTCCTGTGGTGGCCTTCGACACCGGCGGGCCGCGCGATTTCGTGAAAGACGGCGTTACCGGGCGGCTGGTGCCAGTGGGCGATGCCGAGGCGTTGGCCCAAGCCATTGCCGAGGCGCTTTCGTGGCACTATAGGTCCAGCCTACAAGCGCGGTGTCGGGAGCATGTGCTATCCGCGTACACGCTTGCCGCTCAGGCAACGGCCTACCGGAGCCTCTACCAGCGCGTGCTGGCGCAGGGGATGTGAGTTCGGGCAGGCAGAGGTCGAACGGATGCATCCAATGCCGGTTAGGCTTGGCTCTATGCCGGCTTCAGCGACCAGCCGTGGGAGGCGTATTGCGGACTTAACCTCTTTCTGCGGCCCAGCGTGAGCGAGTGCAGTGGCCGCGAGCCGCGGCCGCTCCAATCCTCGTTGGGTCATGGTGCCAAGACGCAACCCCGTTGGGGTAGGAGGCCATGTCCATATATGCCCAGGGTAGCGGCA
>CAIZKT010000092.1:0-3837 GCA_903933565.1 uncultured Victivallales bacterium
CAACTACACCAGGACGTACACTCTTTCCCTACACGACGCTCTCCGATCTCCTATTCTTCGGGACCGACTACCACTCTCACCTGGGGACGCAGCGCGGCGGCATGGCCGTGCTGGATGGCGACATCATCCACCGGGTGATCCACGACATCACCAATTCCCAGTTCCGCAGCAAGTTCGAGATCGATCTGCCCAAGTTTCAGGGACATCTGGGCATCGGCGTGATCAGTGACTTCGAGGACCAGCCGGTCCTGGTCGGCTCCAACCTGGGCACCTTCGCGGTGATCACGGTCGGGGTGATCCAGAACCTCGATATCCTGGTCGCCAGCGCTTTCCGCCATGGTCGGCGGCACTTCGCCGAGATGAGTCGCGGCACCTTCAACCCGACCGAGGTCATCGCCTCCATTATCATCCAGGAAGAGTCCTTCGCGGCCGGTATCCGCAAGGTCCAGAGTCTGGTCGACGGCTCCTGTTCGCTCTTGGTGCTGACCGACGACGGCATCTACGCGGCCCGGGATCGCTATGGGCGGACGCCGGTGGTCACGGGCCAGCGCGATGGCGCCTTCGCCGTCACCATGGAGTCGAGCGCCTTCCCCAACCTGGATTACGAGGTGGAGCGCTTCCTTGGCCCGGGCGAGATCGTGAAGGTGACCCCGGACGGCATCGAGACGGTGCAGCCGCCCAGCACGGAGATGCAGATTTGCACGTTTCTGTGGGTGTACTACGGCTACCCGGCCTCGGACTACGAAGGCATCAACACCGAAGAGGCCCGTTACCGCTGTGGCGCGGCCCTGGCCCGCGGCGACAAGGTGACGGTGGACATGGTCGCCGGCATCCCGGACTCGGGCACGGCCCATGCCATCGGCTATGCCAATGCCGCCGGGGTCCCCCATAAGCGGCCCTTTGTGAAGTACACGCCGACCTGGCCGCGCAGTTTCATGCCGCAAGATCAGGCCGTGCGTGATCTGGTGGCCCGCATGAAGCTCATTCCGATCAAGTCCATGGTCAAAGGCCAGCGCATCCTCTTCTGCGAGGATTCCATCGTCCGCGGCACGCAGCTCAAAGAAATTGTGCAGCGACTGTATGACTTCGGCGCCCGGGAAGTGCATATGCGGCCCGCCTGCCCGCCGCTGCTGTTCGGCTGTCGCTACCTGAACTTCTCGCGCTCCCGGTCGGTGCTGGACCTGGCCGGTCGGCGGGCAATCAAGGAACTCGAGGGCACGGACGACGTCCACCTCGATGCGTATGCCGATCCGGACAGCGAGCGCTACGGCGCCATGGTCGACAACATCCGCCGCCGACTCAAGCTCTCCAGCTTGAAATACCAGCGCCTCCACGACCTGGTCGACGCCGTGGGTCTGCCCAAGAGCAAGCTGTGCACCTACTGCTGGGACGGCTGCACCGGCCCCTGCGGCAAGAAGGGCTGACCGGCTCTTCCGCCCGCAGGGCGTGGAGGTCGGCGGGCTGTCATGCCCGAGGGCAGGACTTCCGCCGTCTCTGGATGGGAATACAGCGGGGACCGCTCCAGGGCGGGACGGCGTCCGGCGGATTAGGACGGTCGACGCCAAAGCCTTGAGCGTTGGGCTACAGCCGCACCGTTCCCTCATAGGTGCCGGGGGGCAGGCGCTTGGGACCTTCGGCGCTGAGCGTGACGGCGCCGCGGAAGGTCGTCCTGGCGGCAAACGTGACCTCTCCCCGCACCACCAGCGATGTGCAGCCCCGCAACGACGGTGCGCCCTCGGGGAAGCGCTGGTCGAGCTGGGCCACCTTGCCATAGTGGACCTCATCCAAGTCCACGGTGGGCAGGCAGGCCCCTGGCGCCTGGCCAAGACGTCCCGTCGTGAGATCGAGATCGTACACGTCGGAGCGCAGGACCAGCAGATCGCAGGTCTTCTTTACCGGCGCAAAACGCGCCCGGGGCACGGCCAGGGCGCGAGCCCCCTGGAAGAGCTCGATCGCCGCACCCAT
Organism: uncultured Victivallales bacterium; assembly: GCA_903933565.1. GTDB lineage: Bacteria > Verrucomicrobiota > Lentisphaeria > Oligosphaerales > JAFGRS01 > CAILUI01. The sequence continues at coordinate 1,966 of CAIZKT010000092.1, forward strand.
CGCCGTCTCGAACTGCATGACCGGCACCCCGTCCACCTTCTTCGGGTTCAGCATCAGCGGCAGCGGCATCATCCCGGCATGCAACCGCAGAACCTCGCGCAGAGCCTGCAGGTCGACCCATAAGTTATTGGTGTTGAACCAGCCATAGAGCTCGATGTCCTCGAAGCGGTCGCCACCCTGCGGGCGCTGCGCGGCTTCGCGCAGGCAGAGTGCGCCGGTCTGGCGCCGCACCGCCAGGTGGCCGCCCTTGCGATCCATGGGCGAACGGCGACAGACTTCCATCAGGAAAGGCACGCCTTGGGCGGCCATGAACGCCGGGATGCGGCCATCGGCACTGGCCCCGAGGTTGTCGCAGTTCGAGACGAAGGCGTAGCGGCACCCCAGGGCCAAGAGCTGATCCAGCAGTCCATGGGCCTGAATCGCCAGATAGAGGTCCCCATGGCCGGGCGGATTCCAGTCGCGCTCGTCGCCGAAGTTCAGGGGACCTCCCAGGTCCGCCCGCAGACGCGGAAACTGGTTCTGCAAGAAGTCGAGGGGCAGACCCTCGCGGGCCAGTCCGGCATAGGGCGCCAGGTGCGCCAGCGTGTCGCTGCGGGTGTTGTAGCTGTCCATGAACAGCAACCGCATGCCCGTGGCCAACGCCTGGCGCGCGATCACGTCCAGGAAGGCGATTCCGGGCCTGACCTCGAGCAGGCTCTTCGCCCGGGTCAGCCCCATGCTGGTGCCCAGGCCGCCGTTGAGCTTGATGACCACCGTGGCGGCCAGACCCTCGGCCGCGGCGGGGGGGAGTGCCTCCAGGCGCACCAAGCGCTCGTCGGGTGGCGGCCGGATGTCGTCCTCGCGCAGTTCGGTGCGCACCTGACCGCTGCGATACTGCCGATAGTACTGCTGAAAACAGGCAATGGCCGCCGGGCAGATGCCGGCCGCGGTCATCTTGGCCACGCACTCATCAAGATGCTGGGGCATCGCTACAGCCTCCTCAAATCAGGTTACCGCCGGAGAGGTTGAGTTCGCACGCGGTGATGTGAGCCGCTTCGTCACTGACCAGGAAGGCCACCCCCGCCGCGATTTCGCCGGGGGTTTCCAGTCGGCCCATGGGCAGATGCGCGGCGCGCTCGGCCAGGAACTTGGCGCCGTCGCCCTGGCGCTCGGTCTGGTATTCGAGTTCGCGGGGAGTGGCGACCCAGCCCACGGTGATCCAATTGACCCGGATCTGGTCCCGCGCGCCATCGCGGGCGAAGGCCTTGGTCAGGGCCAGCAGGGCCGCCTTCGAGCAGCCATAGGACAGCCGGTCGATCCCGGGGCAGCGGATGTGCGTCGTGCCAATGTTCACCACGTTGCCACCGCCGCCCTGGCGCCGCATCTGCCCAAAGGCCCGCCGGGTCAGCAGGAAGGCGCCGCGCACGTTGGTAGCGAACACCTCGTCCCACTGTTCGGCGGTGACCTCAGCCACCGGGCCGTAGCCCATCGCCGCCGCGTTATTGACCAGGATATCGAGCCGACCAAACTGCTCCACGGCGGCCTGAATCAAGGCTTCGCAGTCCGTTGCCGAACTGACCTCGGCACGCTGCCAGGCCGCCCGCCCGCCAAGCTCCCGAATCGCCTGGACGACGCGCTGGCCTTCCGGCTCATTGCGACCGGAAACGAGGACCGCCGCCCCGTCCGTCGCCAGACGCCGCGCTATGGCCTCGCCCAGCCCGCGGGAAGACCCCGTTACCACCGCCACGCGCCCTGCCAGACCCAAAGCCATACGAAACTCCCCGCCGTTGCGCGGCCGCTCCAATTCTTCTGGACCGCCCGTGGCCTCACGGGCAGTGGCCGCGAGCCGCGGCCGCTCCAATTCTTCTGGACCGCCCGTGGCCTCACGGGCAG
>CAIZKT010000093.1:0-6202 GCA_903933565.1 uncultured Victivallales bacterium
CCGGAACTGGGCTACCTGCGCCACTGCCGCAACCTCTGAGCCCGGGAGACCCAGGGACGGCGCGCCGATCCGTCGGCCGTGGTCAGCAGGTCAAGTGAGAAGACATGTCCAACCTCCCCATGCCCCAACTTCGTTACCGCTTCAATGCCTACGCGCAGACGTTTGCGGCGGCTGACGGTCAGTTGATCCCGATGATGCAGCTCAAGCTGGATCACTCGCTGCGGGTGGGCGCCGAATGTCGCGCCGTAGCGGCGGAACTGGGGTGGTCCCTGCCGGATCAGGACTTGGCCGAGGCCGCCGGGCTGCTGCATGACGTGGGCCGCTTCGAGCAGTGCCGGCGCTTCAACACCTTCGCCGACGCGCGCTCCGTCGACCACGGCGAGCTCGGGGTGGAGATTCTGGCGCAGGCCGCTTTCCTGCCCGAGGTCGCACCCGGCCTCGCCGACCTGATCCGCACCGCCGTGCGCTGCCACAACAAGCATGAGATTCCCCCGGCACTCGCCGCGCCCGCCCGGGCCCTGGTGCAGTTGGTCAGAGACGTGGACAAACTTGACATCATGACCCTCATCGAGCAGTCGGTACGCAGCGGGGCCTTTGCGCGCGAGCCCGGCATCCTGCTGCATGTGACGGCCGACGGGCCGCCCTCCCCTGCCTTGGTGGCCGAAATCCAGGCTGGAGCGACCGGTTCGTACGGCAACGTGCGCAGCTTGGCCGATATTCGGCTGGTGGGGGTCTCGTGGACCCGTGATATTGTCTGCCTGCCGGTGCTGGAGCGCTTGCGCCAGCGGGGTCTGACGGATGACTTGGCCCAGGCGCTGGAGGGGCACCCCGAGGTGCGCCTCCTGGCCGAGCAAATGCTGCGCGAGATGGCCGTTCGGCTGCAGCCGGGCGCGGGGCAAAGCCTGCTGCCGGGCCCCTCGGCGGTGAGTGGGAGAACAAGGCTCCCGTGGGCGCCCTGCGGGAGTTCGGTACGAGATGCGAAAGTCGGACCCTTGTGCAATGGAGTTACCGATGACCAAAGCAACCCTCTTGACTGCCGCCCTGGCGCTGGCCGTATCGGTGTCGGCCGCTGAGTACTTCGTGATGCCCGAGGACGCCCGGGCCGCCGACACGAACGCCGGCACGCAGGCGCTGCCCTTCAAGACCCTCGGCAAGGCCTGCCAGACCGCTGGGCCGGGCGATACGGTCTGGCTCGGGGAAGGCACCTACCGCGAGACGCTCACCCCCGCGCGATCCGGCACCGAGCTGGCGCCGATTCGGTTTGCGGCTTTGCCCAAGCAGAAGGTCACGCTCAGCGGCGCCGACCAGCTCAGCGGCGTCTGGCAGGTACAGCAGGGCAGCATCTACAAGCTGCAGACCGCTCTGAAGTTCATCCAGCTCTTCGTTGACGGCAAGATGATGCTGGAAGCGCGCTGGCCCAACTCCACGCTCACCGACCTCATGGATATGAAGCGCGCCACGGCCGGGGCGGGCACCGACTACGACACCCTGGCCGACCCGAACCTCCCGGCGGGTGACTGGAACGGCGCCATCGTCATCTTCTGGCCCGGCAGCGAGTGGGTCAATACCACCCGGCGGGTCACCGGTTACCAGCCTGGCGTCTCGTTCCGCTTCGATCGCGACTGCCGCGCCAAGAACGCCGATCCGTACCACGCGGAAGACCCGTACAAGCCGCGCGCCGGCAATCCCTACCTGCTGGTCGGCAGCCTGGCCGGTCTCGACCGCCCGGGCGAGTGGTTCCTGGACGAGGCGACGGGCACGGTCTACCTGTGGACTCCTGGCGGCGACTCGCCAGCCCAGCACCGCGTCGAAATCAAGCAGCGCGACTACGCCTGCGACCTCGGCAAGCTGGGCTTCATCGAGGTCAAGGGGCTGGACATCTTCGCCGCGGCGGTCAGCATGGCCGAGGCCCAGAACTGCCAGTTGGAGGACTGCCGCCTGCGCTATGTGGAGCACGTCCGGGAGTACGCGGAGGGGAAGCTGCCGCCGGTGCGGAACGTCATTACGGGCAAGGACAACGAGTGGCGGCGCTGCCTGATCGCCTATGGAGCGACCTCGGCGTTGCTGCTGGCCGGCGAGAACAACGGCCTGGTCAACTGCGTGGTGCATGACGCCAACTACCTGGGCAGCGGCCGGGGTGGCCTCGACCTGACCCGCTCGGTGGGGGCTCGCGTGCAGCACTGCAGCATCTTCCGGGCGGGGCGCGATACCATCCAGCATGGCAACAGCAAACGTATCCGCCTAGAATACAATGACATCTATAGCGGCAACATGCTCAACAACGACGCTGGGGCCATCTACTGCTGGGGCACCAAGGGCGAGGGCGGCATCATCGCCTACAACTGGGTCCACGACAACCCGAATGCCAACGGCATCTACCTGGACAACTTCAGCAGCGACTTTGTGGTGCATCACAATGTGATCTGGAACTGCGGCGGGGACGGCTTCCACATCAACAGCGATGCTCTCAACCATCTGATCTACAACAACACCGTCACCCAGGTCCACCGCCCCTTTGGCCACTTCTGCTATGCCAAGTACACCCCGACGATGAAGGGCATGCGGATCCTCAACAACCTGCTCAACGGCCGCGTGCAGCGCCGGGACCCTACCGAGTTTGTGCAGGGCGAATTGGGGCCTGAGTATGACCACAACGGGCCGGGCGCGATAGATCGGGACGGCTATCCGGTAGCGGGTTCTCTCGCCCTCGACGCCGGGGTGCCCATTGCCGGCATCACCGACGGTTTCCAGGGCGCCGCCCCGGATCTGGGCGCCTACGAGTCCGGCGGACCGCGCTGGACGGCGGGGGCGGATTGGCAGGACCCCGAGGCGGCGCCCGCGCCACCCCGCGACCTGGCCTACAGCCCGCGCGGCCCGGTCACGGCGCAGAGCATGATCACCGAGGGTCTGGTCCTCTGGCTGGATGCCGCGGATGCCGCCACGGTGGAGACTGGAGCGGACGGCCTGGTGCAAGTGTGGCATGACAAGTCGCCCAAGCAGGGCGCGGCGCGGCCCGCCGACCTGACCCGCAGCGTCAGATGGGTCGCGGACGGCCTCAACCGTAAGCCGGTCATGCGCGGGAATGGCACCGGCAACCTGCGCGTTGTCGGCCTCAAACGCGCCCCCGGACCGCTCACCATGCTGATCGTCTCGCAGGCTCCGGAAGCCGTCGGCCCTTCCTGGCAGCGCCTCATCTCCTGCTTCACCGGCGAGGGCAAGGAATGGGTCTTGCCAAACTGGATGATCGGCCGCGCCGGCGGGGCGACACCGCAGGCTTACCCGGCGCAGGTGTTCAGCCTGCAAGAGCTCCATCGCGCCGCGCTCGACCGGCTGACGGTCTTGGGTGCTACGGCCGAGGAGGGGCAGTATCTCGCCGGAGACGTCGCCGAGGTCCTCATCTTCGACCGGCTCCTGCGCTTCGACGAAGCCGAGGCGATCCAGCGCTACCTGCACGACAAGTGGGGCCTGAAAGAGTAATCCGTCTCGGAGAACCGTGATGCGTCCATACGTCCTCTCGGCCTGGTTGGCGGTGTCCGGCCTGCTTATCGTGCCAGCGCTGCGGGGCCAGGAACGGCCCAACCCGCTCAACCTGATCCCCTTCGTGCTGCCCTGGGATGACGCCGCTCCGAGCGTGACCGACGTCAGCGCCTGGCTCGACAAGCCGGCCGGGGCGCGCGGCTTCGTGGCCGCCCGCGACGGACGCCTTTACACGGGCGAGAAACGCCTACGGTTACTCGGTACGAACATCTGCACCAGCGCCTGTTTTCCCGAACCCACCGACGCGGAGAAAGTGGCGGCGCGCCTGGCCAAGTTCGGCATCAACTGCGTGCGCTTCCATCATATGGATGCGCCTTGGATCAGCGACAACATCTTCGGCCCGGACAAGCGCACCCTCGCCCCGGCCCAGCTCGAGCGCCTGGACTACTTCGTGGCGCAACTGAAGGCGCGCGGCATCTACACCAACCTGAACCTGCACGTCAGCCGCGTCTATCCGGGCGTTCCTACCTGGAAAGGCATGCCGGACTTCTGTAAGGGGGTGGACATCTTCTACCCGCCCATGCTGCAGATGCAGCGCGACTACGCCCGCGACCTGCTGACGCACGAGAACCCCTACACCAAGACGCGCTATGTCGACGAGCCCGCCCTTGCCATCGTCGAGATCAACAACGAGAACGGCCTGCTCAGCCAGTGGTCTTGGGGCGGACTGGACGGGATGGCGCCGGTCTACCACGACGAACTGCAACGCCAGTGGAATGGCTGGCTGCAAGGCCGCTACGGCGACCATCAGGCCCTCGTCAAGGCCTGGAAGATCGAGCTCCGGCCGCTGGGCGCCGAGAGGCTCGCAAACGGTGGCTTCGACCGCGCCCTGGAGGGCTGGGTGCTGGAACAGAACGGCACGGCCAAGGCCAGCGCCAGCGTGGCCGACCGTCCCGGCGGCAAGCCGGTCGCGACGATTCAGGTCGAGGCCGTCGACGATCAGGGCTGGCACGTGCAGTTCCTCTATCCTGGACTGGCCTTCGAGAAGGACGGCGTCTACACCCTCGAATTCGCGGCCCGAGCCGATGCCGATCGGACCCTCAGCGTCGATGCTCGGCAGGCTCATGAGCCCTGGCAAACCCTCTGGTCGCTGGACCTCAAGCTCACCCCGGAGTGGCAGAACTTCCGCCTGCCGGTCTCGGTTTCCGCTGCCGACGCCAACGGCCGGATCAGCTTCGGCAACCTCGGCGCCAAGACCGGCAGCGTGCAGTTTGCCGGGGTCTCCCTACGGCCGGGCGGCGGCTACCAGTTGCCGCCCGACGTCACCCTGTGTCGCATCGACATCCTCACCAAGGCCGAATCCAGCGGTGTGCCCACGGCCATGCAGCGCGACTGGATGCGCTTCCTGTGGGACACCGAGGTGGCTTACTGGACCGGCATGGCGCGGTACCTGCGCGACGAACTCGGGGTCAAGTGTCCCATCGTGGGCACGGCGGCCGGCTTCAGCCCGGTTGGCATCCAGTCCCTGCTGGACGTTGTGGACGTCCATGCCTACTGGAAGCATCCGCATTTCCCCGGTCGGCCGTGGGACGGCGACAACTGGGTCCTGCCCAACCTGCCCATGGCCGGGGTGACGGGCGGCGGCACTTTCCCCGAACTCGCTCTGAACCGGGTCGCAGGCAAGCCCTTTCTGGTGACCGAGTACAACCATCCCGCGCCCAACACGCACAATGCCGAAGCCTTCCTGCTCACCGCGGCCTACGCCGGACTGCAGGATTGGGACGGCTTCTTCTCGTTCGCCTACGAGGGCAACCGCGATTCCTGGAGCGCCCAGCGTATCCAGAGTTACTTCGACGTCGAGCATCACCCGACCCAGATGGCCACCATGCCCGTTGCGGCAGCGCTGTTCCTGCGCGGCGATCTGGCCGCTCCCGCCCAGCGCGAGACCGTCTCAACCACGCCGGAGGCGCTGGCCGAGCTGGCGCGCAGCGCGGGTCCCTGGGCCAACGCGGGGAACCTCGGCCTCAGCCGCGCGGCAGCGCTGCAACACCCGGTGGCGATGCGTCTCGACGGTGGCCCGGCGGAGAAGCCCCCGGCCAGCCCGGTCGGCGACCGTCTGGGGAGCGCGGACGGGCAGTGGCTGTGGGACTCGACCAAGGGCCAGGAGCGCGTCCTCATCAATACCGTCCGCTCCAAAGCCCTCATCGGTTCCACCCTCGGCGGCCCGTTCCGCCTCGGCAGCGTCACCCTTGAACCCGGCAAGAACCTGCAGGACTGGGCCGCCATCACCCTGACCGCTATGGACGGCGCCGACTTCGCCTCGCCCGGGCGCATCCTCGTCACCGCCAGCGGTTATGCCGAGAACACTTCCATGGGCTGGAAGAACGACGAGAAGAGCACCGTCGGCCGCGACTGGGGCGTGGCCCCGACCCTGATCGAGGGCATCCCTGCCACGATCACCCTGCCGGTAGCCGCTGCGCGGCTCTCCGTCTGGGCTCTGGATGAGCGCGGGCAGCGCCGGGAACCGCTGACCGTGCGTGACGCCGACGGCAAGGCCGCTTTCGACCTCGGTCCGGCTTGCCGGACGCTCTGGTACGAGGCCGAGATCAGGTAAGGCCCCAGGCGGTTTCGCTGGAGATGCGGTGGGGGGCCACCGCCGCGCCTGAGGCCAGGCGCCTCTCCAGAAGAATGGAGCGGCCGCGGCTCGCGGCCAGCGCCTGAGGCC
>CAIZKT010000094.1:0-10115 GCA_903933565.1 uncultured Victivallales bacterium
CCCGGCCGGATCGGAATGGGAACCGCGTCGGCACGTCTCATTCCGGTATGTCCGGCCTCCCAGCCGGGGGCCCGGCTGAACCCTGAACCCTGCGTCAGCGCCACTCGTGCTTCGGGTACTTGCGCGCCAGTTCCTTCCGGGCCCGCGGATACCCCTCCCGCCAGAAGCCTTCGAGGTCGTCGGTGATCTGCACCGTGCGCAGGTTTGGGGCCAGGATCTCGATCAGCAACGGCACCCGCCCCCCGGCAACACGCGGCGTCTGGCGCAGGTCGTAGAGGTCCTGAATCCGCGCCCGGCCCTTGGGCGGTCGCCCGCTCTGGTACTCGATGCGCATCCGGCGTCCGCCCGGCAACTGCACCACCCCCGGCGCCATCTGCTCAACGAAGCGGATGTCGTCCCACGAGAGCGCGTTGCGGACAACGTCGTGGCAGGGCTTGTCTTTGACCTCGCGGTAGCGACTGGCTCCGGCGCAGAGGTCGCGATAGATCAGGGCCCGGTCGGTGTCGTCGTAGGTGATCAGCTTGCGCTCGGGGAAGGTCGCCGCGGTCCAGCGCACGCGCTCGATCCACTCGTCGACCTCGCGGGTCCAGCCATGCAGCGGCAGAGTGCCGGTGCCGATCTGCGCCGCCAGCAGTTCGGCGGCCTTATCCGGGTCGACCTCCGTGATCTCCTTATCCTCCAGCGTGACGCCCAGGCAGGTGGTGCGCCGACGGCGGAGGACCTGGTGCCGACGGTCGTCCCAATAGGTCGTATCCTCGCTCTGCCAGGCCTCGGGGAACAAGTCCAGCAGCCATTCCTCGCGGACTTCCGTGACCAGGCTGAGCAGCGACTTGAGCGGCCGACCGCGCCCCCCGACCTCGCGGATTTCCGCCGCTACCAGCAGGTGCGCTTCGCGGGCACAGCTCTCTCGCGCCAACTCTGCCGAACGGCACTGGCGGAGTTCGCAGAGCAGTGTACCGGCATCCCGGCGGCGAGCGAAGCGGTCCGGGAAGGCCGCCAGGACGCTACGCCCGAAGGCCTCTGCCCGGTCCTTGGCCGGGGCGCAACTCCAGCCCAGTCGTTGCGCCGCCGCCAGCAGGATCCTTGATGCGGCCCAGGCCTGTCGCGCCGGTCCTCCCAAGACGCCCCGCGCCTCGCAGAAGTCCGGGCGAAAACCTGCCGCGTGGGCCTCGCGCAGCAGGTCCACCACGGCCAGCAGATCGGACTGCAGGCCATCCCGCAGCGCTAGGGTCACCCCGGGCCTGACCACCGGGCGTTCGCCCAGGACCGCGGCAGCCAGGGCCGCCTCCTCCAGGCAGCCCTCATGCGCAGCGGCGCACAGCAACCGCCCCAAGCGCGGATGTGCCGGCAGTCGGGAGACATCCTTCCCCAATGTAGTCAGAGCGAATCCGTCTGTCTGCAGCAAGCCGAGATCGCGCAGTTCGCCGACCGCGAGAGCCAGCGACTCGACCGTCGGCGCCTCAAACCAGTCGAACTGCGCCGGGTCACCCGCCTCCAGGGCCCCGAGCAGCAGGACGGCTTCAGACAGGTCTACCCGCTGCACTTCCGCCGGGGTCCGCGACGGCTTGCGCTGCTGCTCGCCCGCGGTCCACAGACGGTGGCAGGTCCCCGGGGCTTCGCGCCCGGCTCGCCCGGCGCGCTGGTCGGCGGCCGCGCGGCTGATGGGCGTCAGTTCCAAAAGGTTCACCCCTCGACCGGCATCGTAGCGACTCAGGCGAGCCAGGCCGGAATCGATGACATGGCGGACGCCGGGCACGGTCAGCGAGGTTTCGGCGATGTTGGTGGCCAGGATCACGCGGCGCAGGCTGCCAGGCTGCATGACCCGATGCTGCATCTCGGGCGGCAGATCGCCATACAAGGGCAGGATCTCAACCTGGCCCAGCAGCCGGTGGCAGGACTCCATGGCGCGCCGGATCTCGTGCACCCCCGGCAGAAACACCAGCAGATCGCCCGCCAGGCCCTGCCCGATGATACCTGCCGCGGCGCGGGCGGCGTCATTCCAGACCTCCTGGCTGAGCGGTCGGTCGGCGTAGCGAATATCGATAGGATACAACCGACCCTCGGCGTGCAGGTGCGGGCAGTCGTCCAGGAAACGGCAGACGCTCTCGGCGTCCAGGGTGGCCGACATGACCACCAGCCGCAGTTCCGGCCGGCTGGCCTGCAAGCGCCGCAACAGCCCCAGACTCACATCCGCGGTCAGGCTGCGCTCATGGAACTCGTCGAACACCACCGCGCCGACGCCGTCCAACAGCGGCGAGTCAAGCAGCCGCCGCGGCAGCAGGCCTTCGGTAATGAACCACAGCCGCGTGGCCGGCCCGCCGCAGTGCTCAAACCGCGTCCGGTAACCCACTGTCTGCCCGCAGGCTTCGCCCAGCTCGAAGGCGACCCGCTCGGCCAGCACCCGCGCCGCCAGCCGCCGCGGCTGCAGCACCAATATCTGGCCGCGCACCTCGGGACAGGCCAGGAGAAACTGCGGCACCTGGGTCGACTTGCCGGAGCCCGTCGGCGCGGTGACCACGAGCCGATTGCCGCCCTGCACCGCGGCCGTGATCGCCTCCCGAATCGTGTGGATCGGTAAGCTGGATGGCCTCATCGCCTCAGTCATGCATCATCCTTCGTCGATTTGGACCGCCCACGGCCCCGTGGGCAGTGGCCGCGAGCCGCGGCCACTCCAGGATTTGGACCGCCGCCAGCCGCGTGAACTCATGGCGCCTTTGTCGGCCCGTTCTCATGCAGCTACTTCTGGTAGTTCTCGACCTGCGCCCACTCCAGCGCCTCCGGGCTCAGGCGCCAGTCCACCGCGTCGTAGATTCTGGCTCCCTTGGGCCCGAAGGCCACCAGCACCCGCGTCCCATACGGCGAGAAGCCGACAGAGCGGCTCTTGCCGTCATAGAACGTCAGCAGCTCGCGCCGGCTCTAGGCGATCTCGAAGTGCCGATCCTGTATGTGCCGCGCCGCCTGGGCGATGGCGCTGTAGTACTCCTCGCGCCGTTTCATCTGCTCGACCTCGGCCTTGGCCTTGGCGATGATGTCCTTGGCCTCGATGGCGGCGGTTTCGCCGGCCTGGGCCTGGCGCTTCTCCGCCAGGGCCTGCTCGGCCCGATCGCGCTGGCGCCGGGTGGCCAGCGCCAGCGCCGCGCGGACCCGCTCGGCCAACGCGGTACACGCCGGGTCTCCACCGAGCGCCGTCAGGCGATCTTTGGACTGCGGCGGCTTGACGCCGCTTTCTGAGGGCGCGGAGCGCCCAGCGGCCGCTTCGCGGCCAGCCAAAGCGGTGTCGCGTCCTGCTTGGCCAGCAGGACTTGCCACGCGCACTCCAAAGGAACCGCGTCGCGGTGAGTCACCTGCCGCCCCCTCCAGCGCCAGCTCGCGGCACTCGGTCCGGATGGCCTCGACCTCCGAGCTGGCCAGGGCCAGGTCGCCGCGTTCCAGGGCGCGTTGGGCGAGGGTCTCGCGGGCGCAACGCAGGCGCTTGACCGCGGGCACGTTGCCGACCCACAGCGCCAGGGCCTGCCGGCAACCCGAGATCGCCTCGTTGCACTCGCCGTAGACCGCGCTGGCCGGCCCGATGCGGTCCCCCTCGCCGAGAGCCATCTCGGGCGCTAGATAGGCCGGCGTGCCCGCCGCGTCGGCGGCCTTCATGAGCCGCTCTGCCTTGCCCTCGGCGCTGACGCTGATGGCCAGGCCCCAGTCCATCACCAGCACCTCGCCGTAGTCGCCCAACATGACGTTCTCCGGCTTCAGGTCCCGGTGCACGACGCCCTTACTGTGCGCGTAGGCGACCGCGTCGGAGACCTTGAGCAGGATCTCGAGGTTCTCCTCCAGGCTCTTGCCGACGATGGCTTTGTGCCAAGGCGTGCCACGCACCTCTTTCATGGCGTAGAAGAGAGTGCCATCCGGGGCCGCCCCGGACGAGATCGAGCCCTCCCAGCGCTGCTGGACGCCCGCCAAGGCCGTGGCGTCCGGTCCGGCGGCGGCTTCCGCCCGGGTGAAGGTGAGGGACTTGCCGCAGCTCTCGCAGTCGGCGCAACCGCTGAGGTCGGCGGCGGTTGCCTCGTAGAGCGCCTGGCAGTGCGGACAGCGCACCGAGATAGCATCCGCGGACATAGTCCTCCACTCCCCTCGCCTCACGTCACCTAACCCAGGTCAGCAGCTCCGCCGACGCCGCTCCGGCGTGAGCGACGCTGGAATGTAGGCGGTACGACCGGGATTCCAAGACGAACAGGACGCCGTGCAGACCGCCGCAGGGCTCCCCAAACAGCGTCCAGGTTGAGAGATCGCACCCCTGCCACTTGAACGCGCCGCGAGCGCACTCATGGTATGCGTCCCTATGGATAGCCGCAGAATCGCGATGATTGCTTTGGCCGTCGCCGCCGTCGGCGCCGGTGGCGCTGTGCTGCTTACCAGCCGCGGTCGGGCCGCCATCAAGGAGGCTCGGGTTCTGCGTGCCGAGATGGCCCTGATCACCCAGGTCCGCGACGATACGGGCAAACAGGCCGCCGAGTTGAAAGCGGCACTCGAGCAGAGCGCCGCCGCACTCACCCAGGCCCAGGCTGAACTGGAAGCCGCCAAGCGCGCCAACATCGACTTGGGCAACAAGCTGACAGGCTACTCGGAAGAGCTGGTCCGCAAGCAGTCCGAGCTGCGGCAGGTCAGTGAGACCCAGCAGCAACTACTGGACCAACTGCGGCGCGAGGTGGACGATCACAGGTCACCATCGCCCATCTTGGCAACTCGGTGTCGGTCACCCTGGTTGGCCAGATGCTGTTCGGTTCCGGTCAGGCTGGGCTGACGGCAGAGGGCATCGAGGTCTTGACGCGGGTCGGCGCCGTCATCAACCAGGCTAGCGGCCGGAATATCCGCGTGGTGGGGCACACCGACAACCGGCCCATCTCCGCGGCGCGCCGGGGGCTGTACCCCACGAACTGGGAGTTGTCCACCTACCGCGCCTCAGCGGTGGTACGCTTCCTGGTCGATACCGTCGGCATCGCGCCGGAGCGTTGCGAAGCGGTCGGCATGGGCGAGTTTCAGCCGGTTGCGACCAACGAGACGAGTGCGGGTCGACTGCAGAACCGGCGCCTCGAGATTCTGCTGGCGCCGCCCCTGCCCAAAGCTGAGCCGCTGGCGGCGCCGACGCCCTCCCCGTAGGCCGGGGATGCGGCCCCGGTTCCCGTTCAGCCCTAACTGACCAGGCGCCGGAAACCACTGTGTGCCACCGGCCCGCGCAGGCGCTGCTGGACCGTTTCCGTGCGCACCGCGGTGGCCAGTTCCCCGAAGACCTCCCCGATGGCGTCTTCGAACTGCCGCATCTCGCGTTCCGTGTGCGCCAGGGTTGGATAGTACCCCGGCCCAGCCAGGAATCCCCGGGCGAGCATCTGCTGGGTGTACAGGGTGCGCACGGCCTGCGCGTCGGGAGGCTCGAAGTGCAGGTGCGCCATGCAGGGGAAACCGCCACTGACACGCACTGCCAGGCCGGCCGCTTCGGCAGCGCGCCGCCAGAGGTTCTTCACCGTGGTCCCAGCCCAGGCCAGATGCTCAGGCAGCGCGATGCGCCGCATCTTGCGCACCGTCGCCAGCGCGGCGGCGGGGCCGACCGACTCGGTCCAATAGGTGCTGCTGATAAAGGAATGGTGGGCGCCGTCCATGGCTTCTGCGGTGCCGATCACCGCCGCCATGGGGTGGCCGTTGCCCAGCGCTTTGGCGAAGATGGCCAGGTCCGGTTGCACCCCGAGACCCAGGTGGACGCCGCCGACCTGTACCCGGAAGCCGATGGTGATCTCGTCGAATACCAGCAGAATCCCCCGACGCCGGGTCTCGGCGCGTACCGTCTCCAGGAACCCAGCCTGGGGGGGATCCTGGCGGGCTGGCTCCATCACCACGCAGGCCAGGCTGTCGCCATGCGCGTCGAGCAGGGCGTGGAATGCCCGCAGATCGTTGTACGGAAAGGTCAGGGTCGTACCGCGCAACTCCGGCGGGACCCCGTCGGGCGCCAGTCCGGGCAGCAGGTGCCCGTTGAGGGCGTCCTCGGCGGCGAGATTAGCGGCCAGATACCAATCCTGCCAGCCGTGGTAGCCACAGATCGCGACCCGGCTACGGCCGCTGGTCGCCCTGGCGATACGCACCGCCACCGCCCCGATTTCGCCGCCGCAACGGGCAAAACGCACGCACTGGGCCCAGGGATGCAGCTCGCAGAGCAGGTCCGCCAGATCGAGTTCCTCCGGCGGATTCAGGGTACACATGCTGCCCAGACTGACCCGGCGGTGTACGGCGCGGCTGACCTCAGGGTCCCGGAACCCCAGCAGACAGGCGCCGATCCCATTGATGGAGAAGTCGATATAGCGGCGGCCATCGGTATCCCAGAGGGTGCAGCCCCGCGCTTCACGGAAGTAGGCCGGCCACTGCCCGGGGGCGAACATCTCGGGCCGTTTGCTCAGCAGTTGGGTGCCGCCGGGGATGCGTCGACAGGCCCGTTCGTACCTGGCCTGGACCTTCTCCGTGGCCTCCTGCGCCAACCCGAGAAGGCTGACGGCATTCCCAGACACTACGGCGGCGAGATCGGCCTCCTCCAGCCCGAACTGGTCGGCGGCCTCGAACAGCGCCCGCAACGACTCCAGCCCGACCAGCCAGGTGTGGCACGGCGGCGCCGCGGTAGGCGCATCGATGCGCTCGGGATTGATCCAGGAAAAGTCGTCGCCCACCGTGACGCAGCGACCGCGCTGATGCGATACCGGAAAGTCCGAGCCCCAAAGCAGGCGGCGGGGACCGAAATGCTCCAGAATGGCGAGCAGGGCCTGCGGTTCGCAGACCGCGGCGAGGTCAAACCAGAGGTTGTCCAGGTACGCCAACTCCGCCACAACTCGTACCGTATTAGGGGCGTGGAAGCCGCGACCGGCATGAGCCAGGACGACCTGGGCGTCAGGGTAACGCTCGCAGCAGCGCCGGAGATAGCCCCGGTTCTCTTCGTCGGCCAGCGCCCGCTCCCGCACCAGATGAAGCATGAGCAACAGCTTGCGCTTGTGGCAGAGCTCCCAGAGCCATTCCGGGCAGTAGGCTGCGAGCGGCAGATCAAACGTGGGCGCCGGCCCCGCCAGCAGGTGGTAAGGCTTGATGCCGGCGCAGCGGTCGGCGTCCAGCCAGTTCTCCAGGCGTGGACGCGGCATCTCCGGCCAGGCTAGAACCAGCAACCGGTCGTCAGGCTGCCAGTCTGGCTGTGCCGTGATCCAGTCGTTGGCGGCAGCCGGGTCGCCACGGCCCGGCAGGGGAAAGAAAAGGCCAGCGCTCAGCCGCGCGGCGCCCACAAGGTGGCCCAGTTCCCGTTGCCAGGTCGCCCGGGTCAGGGCCGCTGTGCCGACCTGCGCTTCGGCCGGGTGCAGATGGGCGTGGACGTCGAACAGCCGCGCCGGCAGCCGCGCCGACAGGGTGGCCGCAGCGACCGCGTCCTGAGGCTGAAGTGTCCAGTTCGGATCCATGCCAACCTTCCTTCAGAATGACCCCCGGAGAACCCGGCTGGGGCGGGCGGCGACACCGCGGGGCCCGGGGCTCGGGACTAGACGAACGCGGGGATGTCGATGCCGACGCCGCCCTGCGCGGCTGAGGCGTGGGCGCAGATCCCGGCGGCGGTCCACTGCGCCGCGGTCACGGCGTTACTCCACGGGCTCCGCCCTTCGACGATACTGCGCACGAACTCATGCACCATGTGCGGATGCGAGCCGTGGTGGCCGCCGCCCTGCGCGAAGGAGAGGTGAGTGTGCTGCGCCGTCGCCTGGAAGCGGGTCGTGTGCCGGGCGATCTCGGACGGCAGCAAGTCCTGGCGGTCCGCCGGTAGCGGTCGGCTCGTAGCGAAGGAGCGCTTCTGGCCGGAAACCACAGGCGAGGCCTCAAACAACAGCGGGTCTTCGTTCTCCATCTGCCACTCGTAACACGCATCTTCGCCATAGATGACGAAGCTCTCCATGTACGGCCGGGCGCAGTGGAAAAGGGTGCGGGTCACCTCGGCCGCCAGGTCTGCTGTCTCAAGCTGGTAGATCGCCGTCTCAACCGGATACGGGTTGCCGTACTGGCGCTGCAACTCATCGCGCATGCGGCCCGAGCCGAAGCAATGCACCCGCACCGCCCGCGTCTCGGCCAGGGCCAGCAACGGCGCCACGGCGTGGGTAGCGTACCACATCGGCGGCAGACCGGCCCAGTAGGGTGGCCAGCACTCCATGTCCTGGTAATGAGCGCCGCGCAGAAACTGAAGGCGGCCGAAGCGCCCTTGCCGCCGCAGTTCCAGGGCGTGAAGGAACTGGCGCGTGTAGACGGCCGTCTCCATCATCATGTAGACGCATCCGGAGCGCCGTTGCGCCGCCACCACGGCGTGCAAATCCTTCAGCGTCGTGGCCATGGGCACGGTGCAGGCGCAGTGCTTGCCGACCTCGAGCACCGCCAGCGCCTGGCGTGCGTGATCCGGGATGCCTGAGACCAGATGCACCGCGTCGTAGTCGCTGGCGAGGACCTCACTGAAGTCGCGAAACACCGCGGCAAACTCGTATTTCTCCGTGATCGCCTTGAGCCGCCCCTCGTCGCGCTCGCACACCGCCACCCGACCGACGTCCGGGTGATCGAGGTAGATGGCGGGGAACCCGCCGCCGAACCCCAGTCCCACCACCACCACGCTGAGTTTGCCCTTCGCCATCGCCGCCGTCTCCTCGCTGCGGGGCCGTAGCCCCCCTTCCAAAACCACAGGTAAGTCACCGCCGCGCTCCGCTCCAGTACCATGCCCGGCGGCCTGAGCGAATGCAATGCTGGGGGGTCACCTCGCGGCACAGGTGCAAGTGGCCACGAGCGCGGCTACTGTAGACGCCGGTGGCGCGGTTTCACCCATTCAGGCGAAGGAGACGCAGATGACCTCAGACGGCAAAGTCCGCGTGGGTATTCTGGGCGGCGGCGGGATTCTGGGCGCGCATATGACCGGCTTCGCGAAGACTACCGACCGCGGTACGGTGGTGGTGGTTGCCGAGGCCAACCCCGGCCGCGACGAGGCCATCCGCAAGTTCCTCGGGGCGGACATCCGGATTGTGCGCGATTACCACGAGGTCCTGGCTATGCCCGAGGTCGACGTGGTCGACATTATCCTGCCGCATCATCTGCATATGCCGGCGACAGTCGCGGCGGCCCAGGCGGGCAAGCATGTGCTGGTGGAGAAGGTGATGGCGCGGAACATCTGGGAGTGCGACCAGATGATCGCCGCGTGCGAGCAGGCCGGAGTGACGCTTACCGTCTGCCACGACCGGCGCTACCACGGCGAGTGGATGGCACTCAAAGCGATCGTCGACAGCGGCGTGCTCGGTGACATCTTCTTCTGGAAACTCGACCACAACCAGAACGTGGTCATGCCGGCCGGCAGCTGGGCGCATTGGCGCGATGGCATCGGCGGCGGCGCCATCATGTCCTGCCTGACACACCAGATTGACGGCCTGCGCTGGTATGGCGGCGAGTTTGAGAGGGTCACCTGCATGACCTGCGTTCGCCCCGAGCGCATGCAGGGCGAGTTCCTCGGGGTCGTCACCGGCACGCTCAAATCCGGGGCCCTGGCGGAACTCTCGATCAACTGGTACACGCGCTCGAACCAGGGCGAGAACCGGCTGTGGTATGAAATGGTCCAGGTCTGCGGCAGCAAGGGCGAGGCCTACCGCATGGACGGCCGCGGCACCTACATCCGTCTGCACGACGCCGCGAACCAGGCCGCGGTGGAGCGCTATGGCGAAGCGGCCCTGACCGGCTTTGTTAAGGTCGAGTGCGGCACCTGGGGCGGCCATGAGCGCTGCATTACTGAGTGGCTCAAGATGTTGCGCCACGAACCCGCGCAGGTGATCAGCAGCGGCCGCGAGTGCCGGGGCACGGTCGAGGTCGCCGAGGCGGCCTACCGTTCGGTCGAGACCGGCAAGACCATCCAGCTCCCCATCCGGCCACGGCGCTGGAAGGCATCCGGGATGCCAGCGGCCCTGGCGGGCATCGTCAGTGCCCGCGAGGTCGCGTATCACGTCGATACCGGCGCCAAGCGCTGAGGCGCTTGGATGAGAACCACGGAGGGTCGACGGGTGACAGCCCGCCCTTGGAAGCCGGGTTCTCCGCAA